>CALDJV010000516.1 GCA_937899305.1 uncultured Cytophagaceae bacterium | reverse complement strand
ACAAAGTGTTAGCTAATTAATATTTTTTAGAAACACACGTGCGGAAAGTCGGATTGAAGATTTTGTTTTTTAAATAAAGCAGGTTTTGCGGTTTCTAAGAACCAATATTCACGTTTTTAGGTGAAAAAAATGAATATCGAATATTGATTAATGAACTCCCAATTATGAATTGAAAAACGGCGATAAGCTCAGTTTAGTTATTGGTAGCGTCAGCCCCCTTCTTACATCATTGATCAGCGTTCGTTAATCAACACTCTTTTACTAACTTAATGACATTTGACCTTTTGGTGATTAAAAGTATTTTGAGAGGGCTTGTAACAGATCATTGGAAAAATCACCGTATTCGCTATTGTTGCTAAAAATAATCATTCCTTTGGGTTTGTCCTTTGAGAAAAAAGCAAAAGTTTGAATACCCGGCCCTCCTGCACCATACCCATAACCATTGGGATATCTCTCCCAAAAAAGGGCATACTGTAAATAAGATACGGGGAACCATAGTTGCTTCCAACTCTTAGTCTTTAGAACATTGTCTTTGCTTTGATATCCCTGTAAAGCCGCTTGAAAAAACTTACTCCAATCCTCTACATTGGAAACCAAACCCCTATCGGCAAAAGTGATGGATTCGTAACTAGGAAGGGCGTATTTCTCAATATATAACGTACTTTTTTGTTCTGCTTGATAGTTTTTCAGATTCCAACTGGTACTGGTCATTTTGAGTGGATCCAGAATATATTTTTTGGCAAAGGCTTGATAAGACATTCCAGTTGCTTTCTCGAAAATCATTCCGGCCAAGGTAGCGTTGGCGTCACTATAATAAAAGTGGTACCCCAAATCTACCCTCTTAAAATGTTTTTTGCGGTACCATTTCCCGTCGACATGATACATTTGCTTCATAAAATCAACCAAAGGTATTTTGCGGCCTTCATTTGCTTCCCGAGTAAATTTTTTGATTCGCTTGCGCCGTGTTTTGTCTTCTATATTTTTATAGATGGGTGGAATCGGTTGGGAATAAACCCGACTGCGCACGTAGTATTTGTTGTCCAAAATCCCCGAAGTATGACTCAACAAGTGCTCGATGGTGATTTTTTGCTTGGGAATGTAAGGGTTGACTACTTTGAAAGGTAAGTATTGGTTGATGTCATGGTTCAAATGAAGTTTGCCCATTTCCTGCGCTTTCATGATGGTAGCGGCCAACAATGTCTTTGACAAAGAGGCGATGGGTTGTACCGTTTGGCTTTTATAAGGGCGTTTGGTAGCCACGTCGGCATAGCCAAACCCCTTGATGTACAATATTTTGTCTTGGTCAAACAGGGCCACGGCAAAACCATTGACTCTTTGTTGGGCAGCGAGTTTTTTTAGTTGAATGGTAAGGGAATCATAAGAAGATTGGGCCATCAAGGCAAAACACTGACAACTGGCCACGAGGATAATGATGAGTTTGATTTTCATTGTGATAGTAATTAGTAAAATTCTATTTTTAGTTTTTTCTAGTCCACAGTCGACGGTCGATAGTCCACAGTTTTCTTTAGTTGGCAGTTGGTAGATCGTAGTTCGTAGTTTTTTGATTTTCAGTCGATAGTCGATGGTCCATAGTCCATAGTTTTTCATCGCTTTACGCAACCATTTAGCCATAGAACCATAAGCGAAGCGTTAACCATTTAACAATGCAACAATGAGCGAAGCGGAACAATAGAATAATGTAACAATAAAGCAATATAACCATTAGCCGAAGGCGGAACAATATAAATAACTCACTTGTTCAACGTCGCCTAAGTTAGTCGATATTGTTCAATGGTTTTTACCAAAATTTGGTTTTTTGCGGATAGATTACAAAATATAGAGCAATGCTTTCGTCATCCATTCACCTGACCTCACTTGAGTTGATGTCAGGGAATACAAAAATCATTTTTTTAGATAGGCGGTAGGAGTTTGGCCAGTTACTTTTTTGAAGGCCCGATAAAAAGTCGAGCGAGATGAAAAGCCCACGTCCAGCGCAATGCCTTCCATTGTGGTGTTTTGTAGGGCATTTTCGTTCATTTGAGCAATGGCTTCTTGTACTCGGTATTCATTGATAAAATCATTGAAACCTTTCTTGAAGTGTTGGTTCAGAATAAAAGAGATTTGCTTGGTAGTGATGCCTGTATGAGCACTCAATTGTTCTAGTTTTAGATTGCTCTGGCGGTACAGTTTTTCTTTGTGGAGCTTTTGTTGCAAGATCGCGATGTGCTCCGTCATTTCATCGGCGGCAAACTGACTGGGGCGCAGCGGGAAGTTTTGAGTCATCAAGCGAATACTGAGGTAATAAATGAAGGCAACAATGGGATAATATACTGGAAAATAATCTACCCAATGCATCAATTGATGTTGCCAGGGCGATACATAAAGCACTAGAAAAGGGGCCCAGATGCAATCAATCACCGTGACCCCGACCAGAATATGTTTAAACCAACGAAAAGTACGTTGATCAGCCATCTTTTTCCATTGTGGTAAGCTTCGCCAAATGACAAACAAATAGATGGTAACCGAGGCAAACCGTGCAATATCGCTGTATTGTTGATAATCGACTACGAAGTTAAACACAGGATACAGTTGTTGGAGATTGAGTTGATTTAAATTGAACAACAGGGCAAATAAACACCCAGTAACAAAGGGGACAACGTCGCTGAAGCCAAGGTAGAAATGACGATAAGTTTTGGCTTGCCAACGAAAATTTTTTTCAAATAAACTACGCCCACACAACCAGAGCATAGGACCCAACAACATAATGAAATAAAAAGGCAAGGAATTCAACAAAAGTGCTTGCGTGGCATTGGCCTGCGGATAGTTGATGGTGTTTTCCAAGGCCAGCCCCAAGGTAGCTAACGTGAGAATCGCGACCAAGCCCGCAAAGCATCGATGGGTAAATGTTAATGGAGGACTCACTTTACGTTGTAGCACCACGACCAAAATGATCACCCCTTGCACTACTCCCAATATGAGCAATATGTTTGCGAACCCAATTTGCATCGAAATTCCTAAGTTTTCCTTATTCTTCTTTTTGATGTAAGCCTACTCGGCGATATGAAAAAGGAGATGAACGCGCCTTAATCAACCATTCAAAGTTTGATTTACTTTATTATTTGAGCTTCATTTTTTAGGAATGGTGGCGACCATTCATTACTGTTTGAACGAAGTCAATATTTTTTGAAAAGTATCCTCAAAATAGGCTCTTTGCTCAAGGCTGGTCCAAGCCATTACTGAGTACATTTTATTTTTCCCCTCAATAAATGCCATAGAGTAAGCAATGGGTCCTTCCTTACCCTGATGATCAATGATTCCATCCAGATGGACAATTTCGGCATTCAATCCATTTATTTTCAGGGGTTTGACTGGGTATTCCTTGGTTACTTTAATCACGTCTTTGGTATACTTCATCCGGAAGTCACGGTAGTTTTGTACAATCGATAGCTTTGGGTTGTAGCCAGCAATGGCCTTGATTGTTTCGGCCTGCTCTCCTTTAGGCTCTCCCAAAACAATGACGTAAGCCTGCTTTGCATTGTTTTGGTATTGCAATGTTACCGCCGTATCGGCTTGCAGAGAATCGGTCTTTTTCATGTATTTGGGCACCTTGAGCTGGTATTCATTGCCGATTTTTACTTCCTTAAATTGGTCATCGGCCAATTGTTCGGGCCCTTGGTTACAACTGCTCAGCCACCAGGGTAGCGAGGCCATCAAAATAGCCATCCAAAATGTTGGGTTTTTCATAGTGTGTTACTTATCAATCAATTTTTAGTCAATGCGGGTATCAACCACTTCATTCTATAGAATCTGGGTGTTTCTTTTTCCAACCCGTTTTTATCAAAAAAATACCCAGTACCACCACTCCAACTACGCCCAGTGTAATTCCCCAAGGCCAAAAATCGAGGGTGCCCGAACGGTACTTTTTGATGGTGCCGATCAACTCTGACAAGGCACTCATGATGATAAAAACGCCCAGAATGGATTTCCAATTTCCCATATTTGATCCAATTTTACAACATACGGGTATTTACATAACTTACGTGGTCAAATTCCAGAATATTCATCGAAATGACGGGAATTTCAGGATAGAGTTGCTTTAGCGTACCAACTATTTGTCGCGAAAGCATCGTTTTTTGATCATCAGTGCGCCCTTCGCGAATGTAACCAAACACATGCATAAAATCTTGTTGCTGATTGGCCACTAGGTAATACGCATAAGGACGCAGCCTTACTTTGATATCCTGGGGGTTAAACAATCCAGTAGCTTCTGCGGCATCTGAAATCGTTTGCATGAGGCTGACCGGCTTGTGCTTGGAGGTAAACTCTTGTGGGCAATCTACAATAAAATTAGGCATATAGTGCAATGTTTGTTGTATACGAGTACAATGATTGTGACGCAAATTAAAGAAATGAATCATGATTAACGAGTCCAAATCCAGATAAATCAGCGAGTCATTACTTCTGGGCACTCACCCTTTGGTATTCTTTGAGAATGGCCTCCAAACTTGGTTCTCTATTCATCAAACTCGAGCGGTATCGAGGATCTTTGATCCATCGATAGACCCACGAAACGCCCCATTTCTTATAATACGATTCGGTTTGTTTGTAAACATCGTCTTTAAGGGCTTCTTCCAAACTAATAAAAGTATACCTTCGGGCTTGCAAGGCGGCAAGTATGGTGGGCAGATAATCGGCATTGAGTGGACTGTCGTGGCAGAGGTATATTTGGCTCACCGGGCGTTTGTATAAGCCATTGGCCAAATTCTCAAAATAGATGAAATAATTCAAAGTGGCTTTTACATAAGCTTTGCCCACTCTGGTAGCATCTTGTTTTTTGCCCTGCTCGAGGTAATATTCATACAAATAGTTGAACATCCAGTCGGAGCTCTCGATGGTAAAAGGCGCTATAGTATACTGTTGCGCCTTGAGGTAAGTCTTAATTTGCTGGTGTTGCAGCGAATCTTTGCCCAAGTCGTTGTATGGGAAACGAAAATATTTGATGTCTTTTTGGTATAAACGCCCCAACTCTTTGCTCAACTGGGCTCCACGATTTACATCTTGTTGAAATGCCTTGAAACCTACCTCAGAATATCTTAAGTGATTAAAAGTGTGGTTTCCTAAAGTAATAGTGGCGGCCTGGATCCAATCAGCGAGCAGTTGTACATTGGCTCCTGGATGTTTGGATGTGTATACCTTAGATTCGGTGATAAAAATGGTGGCAGGAATCCTCATTTGGGTGAGGCGTGCCCGAAGTTTAGAAGAGTAACCAGGTCGACGGGTATTGGGGACATCGTCGATTGTGATGGCCACCTGCAATTGGGCTTGGGCCACCGAAACAAGGAGTGTGAGGGAGCATAAGATTCCCAAGGTGTTTTTCTTGTACATAGCAAAAAGGATTTTGTTACAAAGCTAAAAAATATGGCAAGAAACCGTGTGATCGGGTTACGAAAAATTTCCTAAAGGAGTAAGGTCTTCAAGTGATTCGTAAAAAGTGTTTTTAGGTCAGAATAAACCTTTTCTATTGCTTTAACAATTCACTATTTGACCTTCAAATAGTCTCTAAAAAGTAGAAACTCGCTCTAAGTGTTAAAAAAAAGTTGTTTTTTAAGTTTTTGATAATTAAGAGGTTAGACTGGAAATTAGTCTATCTAAGCTCAGATAGACTTTTATTTTGGCCATTTGTTGTTAATTTGTATCAATGATTTTTTGAAAGTCATACCAAGTTTTGAAAAACTGTAAGAAAGTTGGGCAGGCAAATCGGTAACGAACCTGTCGGCAAGTAAAGGAAAGTACTGACTCATTGAATTGAGTGTAATGCAAGTAAAGGGAATTATGATGTGAAAAGCCAACCAATATTGGAACATCCCACGCTTGTTTCAGAATACATTTAAAGTTTTGTTTTCAATCATTTTCGAGTTAGCCTGAAGGAGTATTAGAGGATACTTACTGTTCAGGATTAACCCCAGCTTTGTTATGCCTGATTTCTAGATTCAATCAGACATTTGTTGAAACAACAATGAGAAGACAAACTTTCAGATCTGTATTTGTAAAGAAAAGATATTTTGACTCACTCGATTGAGAGTAGTGCAAACAAGGATAGAAGACAATTGCTCCCTTGTTTGTTGTCATCCAGGCCGTTATTAACTAACAATTTATCAATGAAAGTAAGAATTCTATGCTATTGGGTAGTGGGATTGTGCCTATTATTAACCAGTGAGTCTTTTGCCGGGAATGATACTACTCGAGTTGCAAAACCCTCGACCAGTCAGAGAAATTATGTTCCTCCTGCTTCTTTTCCAAACCCAGGAAAAGTTACACCAGCTGTCTTTCGCCCTGCGCTTACCCGTAGTTTGCCTCAGGTGGCTACCAACAATATGGTTCAGCAAGCTAAAATGCAGAGCCAAAAAATCTATGCCCAGCGTTATCGGCAAATTATCCAGTCTTTAGACAGCAACCGGATCAAAGAAGCCCAATCTATTCACGCCCTCAAAGATTTTATAAAGCTTGACAAGCGACTAGTGAAAACCTTAAATATCAATGCCGCCACCCAATTGCCAGTAGGGGTAGAACAGGTCATTGGTGGGGTAGCATATACGGTATTGGTCGATAGCATTTCAGTGGATTCTGAAGGCAACGCCAAGTTGTCTACTTTTATGTCGCTTACCATTCCCCAAGGAGATTCACTTGCTTTCAAAGGTTCCATGACGGTGAGCTCAGAAGGAGGCTTAGTGGGCGAGACCCGCCTTGATTTATTGACCGATGTTCCAGTCAGATTTGCCAAGGGAGTATTGCTCAACATCAAGCAAGACGAAACTTATGTGGTAGTAGATTGTGATGGTTTCAAAAAAATGGGTTTAAAGGGAGAACTCACTTTTGCCAATCTGGTGCGCGATAGTGTAGGCGGTATACCAGGTAAAGAGCCCATCGTGACCTCTTTTGCCACCACGGTAAATAGCTGGAACGACCTGGTGGTAGAAGTAAACATGCCCGACTTTCAGATTCGGGGAATCAAAGGGTTGGGTTTTCGGGTAGAAAATGCAGTGCTGGATTTTAGCGATAACCGAAACGCCCTCAATTTTACCCTACCCGATATTTATGATGCTTCTTGGTTGCCTGATGGCGACCCCAATAGTGCGCTTTGGCAAGGGTTTTATGTGCGCAGTTTCAAGGTGGCATTGCCCCGTTATTTAAAAGCCAAAGAAGGAGAAGGTAATGAATCTAAGCAAATCAAAGGCCGCATTACAATTTTGGGTACCGATTTGGTACTCGACCAGACGGGTTTTACCGGTAAAGTAACCGTAGATAGTTTGATCACCCGCCGACAGGGTAATATGGATGGTTTTCCTTTTTCTATAGATCATTTGGGGTTTGAGTTCCGAGCCAACGAACTCACTCAGTTTGATTTCAATGGAACGATTGGATTGCCGGTATCCGACGAAGATTCTGACGACTATTTGTTGTATCGGGCATCGCTCGATTTTGCCAATGACGAATTCTTCTTATCGGCTGGAATCAATAAAGCCCTAAAAATGCCCATGTTTGGTGGTCGTAGCAGCATGACCTTGTCTCAGGCTTTTTTGGAGGTCAGAATTGCTGAAGATAAAGTCAAACCCAAGGCAATATTATCGGGACACTTTACCATCGATAACAGTGTGTTGAATGTAGAGCGTATTGGTTTTGAAGGCATTGAGGTGACCAACAAGGGCATTGGCAAGTTTGACAAAATAGATGTAACCAGGGGCAAAAAAGAAGCGGGCAAATTCCCGGTGCAAATCACCGATATTGCGCTATTGTCTAATGATGCGCTGCCGTCTACCTCTCCTGATCTCAACGAAATCAACCGAATGGGGATCAAACTTGGTCTACAAGTCAATTTTACCGAAGACATTGCCGCCATTGGTGCGGTTACCCTTATTGCCAATCAAATAGAAAAAGACAACGGAAAGCGACGCTGGAAATACAAGCAGACCCAGTTTGACAAAATGGAAATTGATGTCGACAAAGGGCCTTATTTGTTCAAGGGATCGTTGCAGTTTTTCCGAGAAGATCCCGATTACGGGAATGGGTTTAATGGTAATTTACAAATGGGCATTAGCCTTGGAGGCGGCAAAGGCTTTGGCATGCGGGCTACTGCAGTATTTGGCAATGTAGATGGCATGCGTTATTTCTATGCCGATGCTCTGATTGCATTTTCACCAAGCATTCCTTTAGGTCCTTCGGGCATTGCCTTGTATGGTTTTGGGGGAGGAGTTTACTATCGAATGAACCGAGTAAAACCCTACGAAACGAATGTGGGAAGTGAGTATGGTAAAACTGCAGCGGGTGATATCTACGTTCCCGACGCTAATACCGGAATTGGCATCAAGGCGACGACCATCATTGGGCTACCGGGTTCTCTGAAGCCTTTTCAGGGGGAAGTTACTTTTGAGATTGCTTTCAATCGCAACGGAGGAGTGAGGACGATTGGTTTTGCCGGATACGGCTATTTCTTGAATACTTCTACCAAAGTGGATGATAAAACCCTGGCCAAAGCGCCAGAAGATAAAAGGAATGATGTACCCCTTAGTGCGATGGTCAAAATTGATTATGATGTGCCCCATCGAACCTTGCATGTGGTAGCCGATGTGCAAGTCAGTATCAAAAAGGTAGGAATGAAGATGAAGGGGGGCGGACAAATGACCATGCACTTTTCCCCGCAAGATTGGTACATATACCTTGGTACGCCCGAAAACCGCATTGGAGTAGAATTAGAAATTGCCAAGTTGCTGAAGATGAAAACGGGGCTTTATCTGATGACAGGTACCAAAATATTGGCGGCTCCTCCATTGCCTGACGAGGTGCGAAGCATTCTGAAAGAAAAGGCCCAACCCGTTGATTCACGCGATGCCAACCAGTTATCTACTGGAACGGCCTACGCCTTGGGTTTTGATTTGGCGGTCACCTCTAAATTTGAAGCCTTTGTATACTTGAAGGCCTCACTGGGGTTGGGCTTCGATGTAGAATACCGAAAATACAAAGACAACGTACGCTGCAAAGGACGGTCGGGTAAAATTGGGGTCAATGGATGGTTTGGACAAGGTAAGGCGTATATGTACGCCAAAGGAGCCCTAGGAGTAAAATTTAAGAAAAAAGAGTTTGCCATTGCTGAACTAGAGGCAGCCATCCTGGCCCAAATGCAATTTGTGAACCCTACCTGGGCCAAGGCTACTTTGGGTGGAAGGTTCAAAATTTTGGGTGGATTGGTCAAAGGGAAATTTAAATTAAAGATAGAATTTGGCAAGCATTGTACTCTAGAAAGTGTAGGCAATGATCCCTCACCGGTGGCCGACCTGCAAGTGATTGCTGAAGCCACTCCAATGAACAACAGCTCGGAAGTAGATGTATTTACGGTTCCTCAAGTGGCGTTCAATATGGCAGTTGGAGAATCATTTGACCTGCTGAATGATGACGGAAGTAAACTGGCCTTTAGGGTGAAATTAGATAAGTGTGAGCTCAACAGTGGGGGGCGAGTGTTACGGGGTACCCAAAAATGGAATAGTGACAAAGATGTGTTGTTGTTTCAAACCCGAGATGTATTACCTAGCAAAAGCCAAGTAATCATGGTAGTACAAATCTCCTTTGAAGAGAGAAAAGGAGGACAATGGGTGGCCGTGACTGAGGGAGGCAAACCCATTACCGAACGCAAAAAGATTACGTTTATCACCGGGGAAGCGCCCAAATATGTACCCTTGTACAACATTGCGTCCAGTTACCCCATTATGAACCAGTTGCACTTCCACAAGCAAGAAACCAATCGAGGGTTTATTCAACTGCACCAAGGACAAGCCTACTTGTTCGATGCGGCCCAAAACCCTCAATGGGCGAGTCAAAAGCTACGCTGGACCAACGAAGCCACCCAACAAACGGTGGAGACTGACTTTACTTACGATGCGGCCAAAAAACGAGTAGTATTTGATGTGAACCGGGCCAAGTTGCAAAACGCCACCATTTATAAATTAAGCATTGTGAGCAAGCCTCCTGCCAATACGCAGGCGCTGGATGCCAACGTAAAAAACAACGCCAAACAAGTAATCACCCAAGGCGATACTTTGACCTTTGCCAACAAAGAGATCGAGGGCACCCAAAAGAGTTACAAGGAACAAATTGTGTTGGACAACCGGGGCATTTACTTTCGCACAAGCAGGTACAATACGATGTTGGCCAAGCTCCGGACAATGAGCGTGGAGCCCGCCAAGTTTGCGCACATTGACGGTTATGTAGATGTCCTGCACAGTAATATTGCCCACGATGAACTCTTTGACCGAGTAGAACTGGAAGGCATCAATATAGAGCGGAATGGATATCATTATAAGGTAGCACCGCTCATTCGATTGAAGGCGCGTCTCAATGATACCAAGTGGCATAAAGAAAAACTGAATCCCATTGTATACGCGGGATACCCCTATCCAAATAATGTCAACATAAATTGGCGGACGCCTGCTACGATGGGGGTACCTCCAGCCAATGCCTTGAGCTTTACCAGATACGGTGATACCTATATGCTTGATCCCGATAATTTGGTCTACCCAAGTATTCAAGCCCCTGGTATGCGCTTTACCCACGAGGTGGCTTATTATGCATCTGGAGATTTTTATGACTTCCAAGGTCGGGTAGCCGGGCTTCATTCCCGAAGGGTTCCTTTGAGTAGCCGTTTAAAAGAGTTTCTCGATGATGATTTTCCGGCCATGCGCTTAGGAGATTATCCGATTGAAATCAGGTATGTGCTACCTCATCATACATTCAAGAAAAATCTGGTCTTGAAAACCTATCATCGTCCTA
>CALDJV010000515.1 GCA_937899305.1 uncultured Cytophagaceae bacterium | reverse complement strand
GTTTACCAACAAAAAGACAATGGAACCATGGAGGTTTTGATTGCCAATACGGTATTGTCAACGAGTAATTCGGTGAGAGAAATTTTATCCAAGTCACCAGATGTGATAGCAGGCGACGAAGGCATATCGGTTTTTGGCAAAGGAAACGCCATACTTTACCTGAATGACAAAAGAATTACCGAGGAGCAATTGGCGTTAATTGTCCCGGCCAATATTCAAAAGATTGAAATTATCAGAAACCCTTCAGCCAAGTATGATGCAGAAGGTGCAGCGGTGATTCACATCAAAACCATCAAAAAAAACGACAATGGCTACCAAGTCAGGTTATTACAAAATATGAGTCATTCTGAATTTGGGGGAAGCCAAATTTACTCAAACATCAACCTCAATTATAACCAGGGGCGATTATCCGGGCAGGGATATTATTCGCTCCGTTTGGGAGAAGAACGCATGCATTTGTTTACCACCAGAAACCGTGATGATGCAGCTACTTTTCTCCGTACTAATGTAGATACTGATTGGCAATATGATTTTGACTATTATGCTTATTATGGATTGGGCCTACAATATGAGTTGAAACACAATAGTTATATTTCAGTCAAATATGCGGGCTTTTCGGAGGCACTAGGGGGGAATCAATACAGTAAAAACAACATCATTGACAATACGAGCTCAAGTATCTATCAAAATAATATGCACTTAAATGAAACGGATAAAAACCATTCTGTTTCGCTCAACTATAGTTTAGACCTAGATAGCCTGGGATCGAACCTGTTTATAGGAGGGCAATTCTCTTATTTTGGCAATGATAATGACAACTTCATTGACGAAAAAAGCATAGAAAATGGAACAAATTTATCTAGTAACCTCAAAAGTTTGCTTGATTTAAAGATCAATATTTTATCATTACAAGCCGATTTTTATAAGGTTTTTGCCAATAAAAACATTTTTGAAGCAGGGCTGAGGTATAACTATGTAAACAACGGCTCTGCCACCGATTTTCTAGTAGGTCAAAGCGAAAGCACTTTTATAAAAGACGACAATTTATCTAACCGTTTTAGTTATTTAGAAACCGTGGGAGCGGCTTATGTCACTTTTAAAGGGGGAACTAAAAGCCAAAAGTTAAATTACTCAGTAGGGTTAAGAGGCGAATATACTCATTACAATTTAGAGGTATCACAAGCGGTTGACCAATTGATTGATAGTACTTATGTCAGTTTATTCCCCAACTTCTCGGCTTCTTTAAAACTAGCCGATGAACACACCATTAGTTTGGCGTATACTTCACGCATTCGGCGTCCTTCTTACCAAAGACTCAATCCAGTCTTGATTTATCAGGATCCTTATACTTCGGTACAAGGAAACCCCACCCTTACCCCTTCACAAGCCCACGCACTTGAGTTGACTAGTCGGGTAAAGCGCACCACTTATAGAATAGGATATGCCTATACCGACAACCATTTTACCGGGGCGGCCATCCGAGGAAACTCACCCAATAGTTATGTGCTTACCCGGATCAACCTGGAATCGAAAAGTCATTTTTTTGTTTCTGTTTCCAAATCATTGCATTATAATAAATGGTGGACTTCTATCAATACCCTCAGCGCCAATTATACCAAGTTCTCAAGAGGAAATAATGACTTTGAAGAGATAGGATCAAGGCCCAATTTTTATTTCTATACCAATCATCGTTTCGACCTCACCAAATCGCTTCAGGCCGAGGTTTTATTTTGGTATTTAGGCGACAATTACGAAGGCATTTATCACCGTCGAAGTATGCATAACCTCACCATTGCAGTGAGCAAATCTTTCTTTGCCAAAGCGTTGAAAATAAGGCTGATTGCAAACGATATTTTTCACGGTTACATTGCATCAGGTAGTTACAATGTGGGCGAAACCGATATTTATTATAACAGACGCTGGACTACCAATTATTTTCGCCTCTCGTTAACCTATCACTTTGGGCAAATCAAAAAAAACCGATATCGTAACAAGTCGGTAGGAGAAGATCATAAACGACGAGTCAGGTAGTAGTGAGGCCCAGGTGGAGTTTTGAAGCACCTCCTAATATCAAAAACCATACTACTAGACATTTTTCGTTTGTGTCTCCACAAACGAAGGCGGCCGCACCGTTGACAGTGTCTTCACTGACAACTTTAGCCAGAATGTCTAGTAGTATGATCAAAAACTTAAAACGTCACATACGCCTTCGAACACCATTCCTTGATTTTATTACGCTCATCTTTAGGAAATTGATTTCCTCGCAAATACAGAGCCTGTAGTTTGTCCAAACGGCCAATGGCTGCTGGAATGGACTTCAGTTGGTTATCGCTGAGGCTGAGGTGTTTTAAACTCTGAATGTTGCCAATCGCGGAGGGCAATTCTGTGATGTTGTTTTCTTCCAGATACAAAATTTGCAGTTTTTGTAGCTTCCCGATGTCTTCGTGCAGCGAGGTCAGGCGATTTTTATTCATCCAGAGCTTTTGTAGATTTTCTAATTTGGTCACCGCCTTGGGCACTTCTGAAAATTGGTTTTGCTGCAAATCCAGAATTTGTAATTTTTTCAGGCGGGTAAATTGGGGAGGTAATTTCTTCAAGCGATTTTTCACCAAATATAGCTTTCTGAGGTTTTTCAAGTCCAGAATTTCAATGGGGAGGGTTTGCAAACGGTTGTTGACCAAATAAAGGGTATGTAGATTGTTTAGCCCACCTATTTCGTGGGGTAATTGGGTAATCTGATTGTTGTTTAAAATGAGCGACTCTAAGCGAGGCAATTGTCCAATGGTGGCAGGCAAACGCTTGAGTTGATTATGTTCTAAAAACAACCGTTCTAGCTTTTTCAACTGGCCAATTTCGGTAGGGAGTTTTGCCAGACGGTTTTTTTGAATGTATAAATATTTCAATTGGTGCAGATTGCCAATCTCAGTGGGGAGTTGAGTCAATTGATTATCACTCAGTCTGAGTTCGATCAAATTGGACAGCTTTCCAATGGCCGATGGCAACGACTTGATTTGGTTGTCGCTCAGGTTGAGCTTTTGCAATTTCTTAAGCGTACTGATTTCTTCGGGTACTTTGATCAGCTTGTTGCGGTGGAAGTCCAGTACCTGTAAATTTTTGAATTTACTGATTTCTTGCGATAAGATAAGTAAATCCTGGTCACGCAACTTCAGCTTATACACTTGCTCGGGTGTTTTCAGTGCGGCATCTAAGGAAGTATAAAATGGTTTTTTGTCTAAAGCTACATCACTCAATAATCCTGCTGGATCAGACGTAGCTCCTCCTCCCCCACCACCACAACTCGTGATGAGTAGAGTGCATACCATTCCAGATAAAAACAGAATAACCCAACCTTTTCCCATATCCATTGATTTAATATTAAAAGCTCATTCAGTTGATCACATTGATAATTTATAAAAACAGTCTAAATGTTAGACCCATTAGGCTTAAGCCAGTTGCCGGGTGGCCAATGCTTTAAACAACCCTTCTTCGTTCAACAATTCATCATATGTTCCCATCTGGGCCAATCTGCCCTGATCAAACACAAATATTTTGTCTACATTCTTGATAGTGCTCAAGCGATGTGCAATCACAATACGGGTGGCCTGCAGTTTATTCAAGCTCTCCGTAATCACCGCCTGGGTTCTATTGTCCAAAGCACTGGTGGCTTCGTCAAAAATCACAATGCGAGGTTTGTGTACCAGGGTACGGGCAATCAGTAACCGCTGTTTTTGCCCCCCCGACAAGGTAGAACCCCCTTCACTAATGATGGTATGCATTCCCATAGGCATTTGCTTTACATCTTCATCAAACGCAGCCATTTTGGCTGCTTCCCAGGCATCATCCATCGTCAACTGGGGAGATGATCCTACAATGTTGGAAAAAATATCACCAGGTGTCAATTTCCCATCTTGCAATACTACCCCAATCTGTCGCCTGACCAAGCGCAAATCCAGCTTGTTCAAATCTTGATTATCGTAGAATATACTACCTACTTCTGGTTTTTCAAAACCAAGTAGCAATCTTACCAAAGTAGATTTACCCGAACCCGATGCACCTACAAAAGCAACATACTCTCCCGACCGTAGTCGCAAAGATATATCATTTAATACTAATGGCGCATCTTTATTATATCTAAAATTAACTTTAGATACTTCAATATTGCCTTTGAGCTTGCCTGGATTCGATTTTTTGTCATCATTTTCGGGCATGGTTTCTAGTATAGGTCGAGTACGATCGTATATTGGAAACACCTGAAAAATAGTGAGTGAGGCGGCACTCATGGCCAACATAGCCGATAAAAAAGCCCCGTAAGCTGCATTAAAGGCTAAAAACTCTCCAGTAGACAGTTTGCCCCATTCATTGGTTCTAAAAAATGCCACGTAAATAATCGCGCTGGAAACCAAGGGCATCACCGAATTCATAACGGTTTGAATATTTTCGATGCGGGCTGCTTCAAAAGCATACTGTTTTGTTTTATTAAAAAGACGCAACCAATGGTTAAAAGCCCTTATTTCGGTGCCTGTTACTCTAAACTTACTAATTCCATTGAGTAGTTGCAATACCACTCCCTGGGTTTTGCCGTCATAATTGAGTGCTTTTTTCTCGCGGGCTATTTGCCAACGACCAATCCAATACATCAACAAAATTTCTACTACTGAAATTCCCAACGCCACAAAAGCCAAGGTAGTACTGTAATAAAATAACAGGAAAAAGTTCAGCAATGAAAATACACTGCTCAATATCGTAGTAATGACTACTCCCGAAAGTAATTTGCGTATCTCATTGATGCCCATGGCCCGATCGGCCAAATCACCAGTGGTAAACTTACGGAAAAACGAAGCTGGCAGATCTAGCAAACGATCCCACACTGCCGCCTGAAGGCTATGGTCCATTTTGGTTTCAATCCGTAGCAACGCAAAACCCTCGGTAAGCTCAAACAGTACATAACCCACCATCGCCATCAACAAGGCAAATCCTACTTGTAGTACCTGAAACTTACCCGCATTGGGAATGACCGTGTCAAACAACACTCCAGTCAAAATAGGAGTAATCAATCCCAAACCCGTCCCAATCACCCCCATCACAATCAGGATGTACAAGTCCCGGCGCTCCTTCAACAAACCAAATCTCAATAAGTCAGTCAGGGTGATTTTTTTCTTTGGAAAGGGTTTGTAAAACGTAAATCCTACTTTATCAATCTCTGCCGCATTCTCGCTTGTTACCCGAAAAGTCTCCTTCGTTACAGGATCATAAGCTTCATAACGACTCCCTTTCACTGGCATCAAAGCCAATGGAGTTTCACTGTTTTTCCGAAAACCCAGCAAGGCACCCGAATCGTTTTGCCACCAAGCCCCTTCCAGCAATACTTCCCGATAACGCACTTTTGATGCACGGGCAATATCTCCAATCGGGTCATAGCCTTCTTTGGTATTCTCAAAAGGGGGAGTCAATCGTATTTTAGCCGGTTCGGCTATGATTTGGCAGGCATTGAACAACACATCGTCGGTTTGTACCCTCAGGCTGCGAGCGTATTTATCGGCAGCTTCCTTGTTCAGAATTCCTTCGGCATCTTTTAAGGCTTGTACCGTTTTTATGTATTGGTTTTGGTATTTGGCTTTGAGGCGAATTTGCTCGTTTCGAGATACAAAATCAATTTCTTGTTTTTCGAGCGAGAAGATGGTTTCGTCCAGGATGCGCAGTCCTCGCCAAGTGGCTTCATCTTGAATTGCTTCCCGGGTATCGATGAACTTGAGACCCAGGTTTCCCGAAGCTTCCCAAAAAGATTCCCGACCCAGCGGTAGAATCACATCGGTGGTTGGTTTGACGAGTTTGCCATAGCCATTGATCAGTAAAGTATCGGCTTTGCGGGTACGAATGGTTGCCCAGACAACTCTTTTTTGGGCAGCAATGCTTTCGCCTTCTCTTAAGATGACCCGTTCCCCTTTCCGAATCAATACACTGGCGGCCCGATTGGGATGGTTCTCATTTTCTGACATCCCAAAAAACACATTTTCAACCCATTCGCTCACCAATTGGGCAATCGCAGGTAAATGCTGTTTACCCAAAGTTTGGTCTAGCGACAGTTCCTTCAAACGCTGAAGGTCAAACTCATATACAAGCGAGTCTTTAGTAGCATCGGCCGAAAACCCAATATTGAATTGAGAGCTGGCCGAGTCTAACCCCATCAACATTTGGTGTTGATTGGCGGTAAAAAAGTAAAAGCGCTTCCCTTCGGGACGACCCTGGTTGAGCTGTACCGTATATACGTTGATTTGTCCCTTATCAATGAACCAAACTTTATCGGGTTGGTTCATCAAAAAAGGGGTGTTTACCGTCATGGGAATGGGCTTACCCTCTCGCTTGATGATCTCTTTGAGTGCCTCCACTGAAATCTTATTTAAATAATTGTACATACTACCAACAGCGCAGCCGCCTCGGTTTGTGTCTCTACAACCGAAAATGCCTGGTAGTATGGTAATTTTGGTAAAACTATAAAGATTTCATGAACCAAGCCAAAAGATATTTTATGAAATGATTTTTAAGTAACGTGTTCGCAATAACTGTCTAGTTTTCTCTACTGCCTGAACTGCTGAACTTCGTTATTTTTATTGCCCGTAGCCCTGCTATGAGCGCAAAAAATGCCTCGCCCAACAATCCATGCATAAGACTAAATCGGACACTTATTTTGAAAACGTTACTAGGCCATTACTTCTTTTCCGATGGGGTCTTGTTTATAGTATTGGTAAGCCTTGAACAAGATAATGCCAAATGGTATCCACCAAATCACGTCATTGGTAATATTATGCAAGCCAAAGATCAATGGAAGTGATCCTAGGTACACATGTTGAACAAAGCCGATTGGCCCGGCTACTTTTCCAATAAAACCGACTAACACGATTCCCCAATGTTTGTAGGGATTGTAAGAAGCAATCCAGTAAGCAATGCCATAACAGCCCACAATCATTCCTACTGCTTGCCAAATGGCTGCGTAATTTGGCCGCTCGAGGCCCGTCAGGTCAAAAAAATGATAAGGAAATAAAGTTACCCAAGCTCCCCATAAAATGTTGTAGACCGCGGCCAGGCGCAAAACAGTGGTCATCCAGCGTGGAAATGTTTTTTTTTGCATTTTTGTATTTGTAATTTTTACTAAGTAAAACGGAAAAAATAAAGTAACCGCAGAACGAAGTTCAAGCTCTGCGCAGCTAATCTAAATTTGGTGCAATATCTTGTCGTCAGGCAATTGTAAAAATTATTGCGTAGCTAGAGTTATGGAATTATTTTTTCAAGAAGCATAGTGACCAGAGATTAGCTAAATAGATTAGGTTATTTTGATAGTTTTACTAAAAAACTCATCATCAAATATTTTTGTTTGATGTAAGCTCCATTTCTTATCATATTATGAAACACCCCGAACAAATAGAAAAGTACGACGGCAGCCTTGCACTTTTGGCGGAAGATTTAGGCAATTTGAGGTATGACGCTTTAGCCAATTTTTTAAGGGCATTGTCTGATAAAATCCAAACCGATGGTACAAAAGATCAGGATAGAGGAAGGCCACAGTTGGCCAGTTCGCTTTTTGACTGCGCTGAATCAATTCAGCAGGCAGCCCAAGCAATTGACAAAGCCTGGCAAATCAGTGCACCTTATATGGATGAAAGTGATCGTACTTAGTACGAACTTTTTTATTTATTACTTAGCAATGCATTTGCGAAAATGCATTGCTTCAATACTCCGCAAATAATTATGGATAAATACACCTTTCTATTCACTCTGCACTCTATATTCGAGATTTGCGTGTCTCAGTTATTCCATTATTTTCTTGCGATGTGCTACCCCCCAATCATATAATTCTCTTATAATTTTGGAAGATGAATACCCATAAGGAGTGATTTCATAAATTACAGTGATGGGCCTTGTATCTTGTATCGTCCGCGTGATTAGTTGATTTGCCTCTAAATCCTTCAACTCTTTTGATAACATCTTGGCAGTAATTCCAGTGATTTCTGATTGCAACTCTTTGAATCTTCTCGTTTTGTAATAACCAAGCACCGTAATAATTGGAATTCTCCACTTGCCACCCAATACATCTATTGCATCTCGTACGGCTAATAATTGCTTACCACAATCAGGGTTGGCACACGCACTCAATTTTTTATCCATAAAAGCATATTTAGTAGGTATACTAAAGGTAACCAGTATATTTTGTAAACTAAGTAGTAAATCTATAGTAAGACATTTACATTTGCAAACATTCAATCTTTAAATAACACAAGTATATGAATAAGCAAATAAAGTTAATCTACTGGATTTCTACCAGTCTATTCTCGGTGGTCATTACCATTGGCATCGGTTTATATATCTTTCAGTATCCTAAATTCAGTGCCGGATTTAAAACCTTAGGATATCCCCCTTACCTTATTTACCCGCTTTGCTTTGCTAAATTTTTAGGGTTGGTTGCCATATGGTACAGAAAAATCAATTGGCTTAAAGAATGGGCTTACGCAGGTTTCTTTTTCAATCTTACTCTGGCCCTTACTGCTCATTTCACGCTAGGCACCAACAAATATCAAAATGCATTGATTGCGATCAGTTTCTTGTTGATTTCCTTCATATCAGAAAAATATACATTCAAGCAAGTCTTAAATCCCACGACCACATAATCTGACTTTACCAAGGTTAAGTAACAGTTGCGCAATAATTGTCCGTTTTCGCTTCAATTTTACTCGCCATGCTTCCTTAAAAACCGAAGCTACAGCTGTGCTGAGCTCTGCCGAAGGCTAAATAGCCAAATAGCAATGCTATTAGCCAATTTTTAAAGTTGCTTGGCAAACAAACTTTTTCCGAAAACCGGACACTTATTTTGAACACATTACTAAAAGACTCACAAATCCACTGGTTTTGTGGCTGTCAAACTAATGACTTGATATTACCATTGACTTCACGATTTATTAAGAAATGTTGGTTTAGTATCATATGACACCAGGAAGGTGACCAAACAGGAGGAAAGTGTAAGTACTACAGAAAAAGAGACAACAAATGAATTCAATGTACGTAGATTTACCTTTTGATATTGCCCTTGACAAAAGTCAGAAAGGCAGCATCAGTGGATTCATCAATAACATCTAACACTCATTATAGAGTGAAGTAATTAAAAAGCCTCCTGATTAGGGCATCAGGAGGCTATTTTTTTTTATAATCCAAAGGCAGTTTTTACCTGATCTATATAATCCAATTTTTCCCAGGTAAATAACTCTACTTCTACTGTTTTCTCATTAGACTTGCCTTTGTTAAAGGTCTTAGAGATCATCTCAGGCTCACGTCCCATGTGTCCATAGGCTGCAGTTTCCTGATACATTGGGTTGCGAAGTTTCAATCTTTGCTCAATATAGTAAGGACGCATATCAAACACTTCGGCTACTTTCTCACCTATCTCGGCATCAGTGAGGTCTACATTCGCGCTACCGTAAGTCTCCACCATCACACTGGTAGGCTTGGCTACGCCTATGGCATAAGATACTTGCACCAACACTTCGTTGGCTACTCCAGCAGCTACCAAGTTTTTTGCAATGTGACGAGAAGCATAAGCCGCACTTCTATCCACTTTTGAAGGATCTTTACCTGAAAAAGCACCTCCTCCGTGGGCTCCTTTACCACCGTATGTATCTACAATAATTTTTCTTCCGGTCAAACCAGTATCACCGTGAGGGCCTCCAATCACAAACTTACCCGTAGGGTTGATGTGGTAAGTGATTTGGTCATTGAATAAAGCTTGAATGTGTTCAGGTAGTTGTGCCTTTACTCGTGGAATCAATAACTGAATGATGTCTTCACGAATCTTGGCTTGCATGGCTTCCTCAGTATCAAAATCATCGTGTTGCGTAGACACCACAATGGTATCGATGCGAATCGGCTTGTTGTCATCGCTGTATTCAATGGTTACCTGTGACTTGGCATCAGGGCGAAGATAACCAATCGCGTCTGATTCACGTCTCATATCGGCCAGCTCTTTCAAAATTTTATGAGATAAATCCAATGCCAAAGGCATGTAATTCGCTGTTTCATTGGTTGCATAACCAAACATCATCCCTTGGTCACCAGCACCTTGCTCTTCTGGTTTTTGTCTATCTACCCCTTGGTTAATGTCTGGGGATTGCTCATGGATAGCCGATAATATACCGCAAGAACTTGCTTCAAACATATACTCAGACTTCGTATAACCAATTTTGCGAATTACTTCTCTTGCTATTTCTTGCACATCAAGATAGGCCTCAGACTTTACTTCACCAGCTAAAACTACTTGTCCAGTAGTTACAAGGGTTTCGCAAGCTACTTTAGAGCTCGCATCGTAAGCCAAAAAATAATCGATAAGTGCATCTGAAATTTGGTCAGAAACCTTATCTGGGTGTCCCTCTGAAACTGACTCAGACGTAAACAAATATGCCATCTAATCTATAATTTTAGTATTTTATCGAATCTACTTTAAATGCGTTCAAAGTTAAATTAATTTTATCGAAAAATAAAAATCACTCAAGTAACTGAAATATAGATGGTTTAGGGCTATAGATAAAGTAGCAATGCATTCAACAACAGGTAGGCCATATTTTATATGGTGTAATTTTGTATAGAGAGGTAAAACCAAATTATGTAGAAGTACAATTCAAAACAACCAAATTTTTAGGGCAGTAATTACTCCAAAATAAAAAAGCCCGATTGGGTTACCAACCAGGCTTTTATGCTAAAAAAATCTTTATTTAGTAAAGTTGAAAAAATAACTTTTCGCTTCAAACAAGTTAGAAACAACTACCTTGTTGATTAAAACCTTCGGCTGTGGACTAT
>CALDJV010000514.1 GCA_937899305.1 uncultured Cytophagaceae bacterium | reverse complement strand
AAAATTTACATGCCTTCATTTCGCTCAAATAAGGCTGTAGATAGGCCCGGTCTTCGGGGGTGAGTTGCACTGTTGTGGTACCCGTGTCCACCACTTGATGATGGGGTAACGACTCCAACAATGAGGCTTCGCATCGAGGGAGCGTAAACCAAAAAGTACTGCCCTGCCCTGGCACCGAATCCACCCCAATATTGCCTTGATGCGCTTCTATTACCATTTTGCAAAAAGCCAACCCTAATCCGGTAGAGCCTTGATGTGCCTTGGCTTGTTCGTAGGGTTCAAAAATCACTGCTTGATGGTCGGAGGCAATGCCCTCCCCATTATCTATGACCATTACTTTTATTTGTTTGGCATCTTCTGGCACTTCATACTGGAGCGTGATCTGGCCATTGGGTGAAGTAAATTTGAGGGCATTGTGCAACAAGTTTAACAATACCCGTTGAATCAATCCTGGGTCTAGTGAAAGATGGATGGCTTGGGTAGATTGTTGCCTCAAATGAATGTTTTTGGCTTGGGCAAACCATTGTACTTGTTCAATGGCACTTTGTCCCAAGTGCGGCAAAGATTGTCGAGACTTGTCCAGCGAAATGGCAGCCTGGGTAGATTTTTGGGTATCCAGCATATTGAGGATCAACAAGTGCATCCGCTGAGCGGCTTGATGAATGGCCGACAAATAAGGGTGATGTGGCTGATCTGAAGAAAACCCAATGATGGCTTGTAATGGATTTTTGAGATCGTGTACCACCATACCCACCATGCGCTCCTTGAAATGATCTAACTCCTTAAGCTGTTGTAGGGCATCTTCCAGTGCAGCATTGGTATGGTTCAGTTTGCGATTACTCCGTTGCTGGATACAATAAAACAAGGTCAAAGCCAAGATGAGCAACACACTGAGTATCAATCCTAAATAAGTAGCACGCTGGGTAGTTTCTCTTTGGCGTAGGTCGGCTTGCATCAACTGTTCTTTTTGGTCTTGTACCTGACCCAGCGAATCTTCGCGTTTTTTGGCTATGTATTGAGTTTCTAGTCGGGCTATTTTTTGGATGGTTTCTTTGTTCAAAAGGCTGTCTGCCATTTTTTTGAACCGCAAATGGTTTTCCAAGGCCTTCTGAGGATTTCCCAGGGCCTGGTACAGCTTGGTGAGGTATTGAGAGCCATCTCGTACAATCACTGGTACTCCAATCTTGGAAGCGGTAGTGACTCCTTTTTCCAAATAGTGTTGGGCTTGGGTGTAGTCTTCTACAGCAAAGAATGCAATGCCCAAATTGACTTGTGCTTCCGCTGAAAGCGTTTTTTGCCCGGTAGTTTCCCGTATCTTCAACGCCTTCATAAACAAGGCATTGGCCTTTTGATATTGCTTTTGAAGCAACGCGATTCTCCCTAGCCCCAAATAACAGTGAGACAAGCTGGATTTGTTCTTCATTTGTTCATAGAGTTTGAGAGCTTGTTGGTAATATTGTGATGCCTTGGCATACAAGCCTTGCTGTAGGTAAATCGCCCCCAGGTTGTTGGTATTATCGGCAATTCCTCTTTTGTATTTGATTTGCTTGGCTTTCTGAAGCCCTCGCTGGCAAAATTCCCGCGCCTTGGCATAGTTTCCTTGATCTTTGTATACCAACCCAATGGAATTGAGCGTATTGGAGGTTTTTTTCAAATCCCCCATCTCTTGTTTGAGCTTGAGCGATTTCTGATAAAACTCCAGCGCTTTTGGATACTGCCCTTGTATCTTATGAATGATTCCAATGTTGTTATAAATACTAGCCAGACTTCTATGGTCGCCTATTTCGCGGCTCATTGCCAAAGCTTTTCCATACAATGCCAACGCTTGTGAGTAATTACCTTGTTGATAATAATTAGTTCCAAGGTTGGTGTAGCTTCCCACCAATCCTTTTTTATCTTTAATTCGTACCCTTATTTGAAGTGATTGGAGGTAAGCGGTTTGCGCTTGGTTGAGTTTGCCCAATGTCCTTTGCACATTTCCTATACTATTGTATGTATTGGCCATGCCTTTTTGGTTGGCCAGGGCCCTCTCTAGCCGAAGCGATCTTTCATAAAATACCAATGCCTTCGAATAATCTCCCCGATAGTGATGAATGAGGGCAATATTATGACTACTGGAAGCTGTCCCTCCCTGGTCTCCAATCTGGGTTCTCAAACGAAGGGCTTTATGATGGTAAGCCAACGATTTGTCCCATTGCTGTTTGAACCAATAAATCAAGCCAAGTCCATTGTAAGCCTTGCCTACTCCTTTTTTAAAATTTGCTTTTTGAGCGTAATGCAGCGACTTCATAAAGTATTTTTGGGCGACAACGTGGTATTCTTTGATCATCGTAACAAAACCCAGATAATACCAAGCATCTGCCAAACCTTCAGAATACCCAATGGTTTTCGATAAACGAATGGCTTGTGAAGTATAATGGGCCACTTTAACCGAATCGACGTAGATGTATTCTTCAGCCAGGAGGTTATAAATCGTTACTTTGTCTTGGTCATGATGGGTTTTATGAATCAGTTGCTGGAGCGAATCGATGGTGCGGGTATTTTGAGCAAAAGAGTAATGGGTAATGAGCAACAATATGACACAAAATTGATGCGATGCCTTCATGATGTTAGAGTGTTGGGGAAACATAGGCCTGAATTAAATTTAGATGTAAATTTCACTTTAATGGTTATTAAGAATGTCAATCATCAGCACACGCTCTGGTGTACTACTCAGCAATACAATGATGAGGGCTCATGCGTTGCTTTGTCATTCAGGGAGGCAACGCATGGGTCAATTATTTTGTAGGGTATTCGAACACATTACGCATCACTCAAAACACCATTTTCATCACTCAAACATGGCCACATACCCAAACACCACTCCCATGAATACAGCGTTGTCGATATCGGCGACGCACAAAAAAATACTCGTAGCCGATGACGATCCCCAAGTGATCAAAATCATTTTTAAATATTTTACTGATACCAACCATCCTTACGAATTATTGAGTGCCAGCAATGGAGCCATCGCTCATCAAATAGCTCAAGAAGAGGTGCCTGATCTGCTGATTTTAGACTGGGAAATGCCCATACTTTCGGGCATAGAGGTCATGAAATATTCGAGAAAAACAGCCCATACCCGTCACATTCCCATTATCATTACCACGGGTGCGCAAACTGAAGACCATCATCTGGAAGAAGCATTGAAACAGGGGGCGGTAGACTACATTCGGAAACCATTCAGTCGTTTGGAATTATTGGCCCGTGCTCAATCGGCCCTGTGTATTGCAGCCCTGCGCCAGCAAGAAAGAAACATGATGCAGTCCATGATAGACGCCAAAAACCGCCAATTATCAAGCATTGCCTTGCAGGTAGCTCAAAAAAACGAATTGTTGGCCAGTGTTGCCAAAAAACTCGAACCTGTGGCAACTAAAAACGCTTCAGTAAAAGCTTGTCTCAAAGACATTCAGAATGGTTTGAAACTAGACAATCAATGGGAGTTATTTAAGTTGCACTTTGAAGAAGTACATCCTCAGTTTTTTACCCGGCTGCAGCAAATGTACCCGGCCCTTACCCCCAACGATTTAAAAATTTGCGCCTACATCAAAATGAATCTTTCTAACAAAGAAACCCGACAAATTTTAAACTTGACTACCAAGGGCTTGGAAACAGCACGTTATCGTATTCGCAAAAAAATGAACCTGAATCCCAAAGAGGATTTACACAGGTGGATTCAACAACTTTAGTGGTCATTATAATGTCCTCTACTTTCCTCTCAGCTTCCCCCTCCTTTACTTTGTTACTCAAGTCAATTATTTAGGCCTGATAGGTTTCAAAATCCTGTCAGGTCTCACTTTTTTACCCCTCCACATAAATCATCAAAATCATTTATTGAAGGGTTTTTAAAGGGGGGTAAAAGGGTTTTAAGAGGGGGGCAAAAATCGACAAATATACCGCACTGCCCTACTTTTGTAACACCACAAAGTAAAGCACTCACCCAGGTAAAAACACCTCGGCCAAACCCGCCTTTACTATATACTCAAAGGTTAATTGAAAACTATTAAAGTACCATACCACCACGATTATGTCAGATAGAGCCCTTGATACTAGCATTCAGGAAAACCGCAATGATAGCCAGCAAAATTCGACCACTCAAGCCAACAAACAGCGATCTACTAAAAAGTCTAAATTTGGCCCGATTAAGTCCAAACATCGACCAGTAGTGAAAAAGAACAAAAAACCTCCCATTCAAGCCAAACAAACGCCCATTTCTCGAAAAAAACCCACTCCGCCAAAACGACATCAGCCCGAATCGGGTAACTTGCCTTCTACTCAGGGCACTGCTCCACGGCCAACGGCTCGTTATTTACGTTATGCCAGTGCATTACTTAGTCGTTTGGATTTTTACCGACGTCAATTTATGCTCGAGGCGGCCAATCTATACGCAGGTAACCACGAAACCCAGGATCACGCGGCTACTCAAACCAAAAAGCAAGCCTTTCAAGAATTGGCATTCTACTTGGCTGGTTATATCCGCTATTTGAATGGTAAAAAACGCAACACGGTTGAGGAGGTCGACATCGCCCTCAAAGTACTGATAGAGAAAGTGGAAGGCCCAGTGTATGACTTGGATGGGGAAGCTATTTTTGACGCTTTTAAGGCTGAACTTCCTCAAATCAAAAGTACTCAGGGGGCCATCTTGGTTCCAGGGGGGGACCCAGGGCGAAACCTCAATCCTGCTGATCACCAGAACGAACAGTTTGAAGCCACCCGCAGCTGGGGAGATTGGGCTCGGGGGCGCCACAAGGAACGAGACCCTGGAGGGTACGATTCTATTCAGGCCAGCGTGTACGAGCTCAATATGCCAATAGACGCCGCCGCAGTACAACTTTATCAATTGTTGGTCATTGAAAAAAAGCAAAAATTCTGGGGAAAATCAGGACAAACCCGATTTATTAAAATTGCTCGTTTACTTGCCCGCCCCGATGTCAAAGAGGTGGAAAAAGCATTTGTAAAGCATCAAGCCAATACCAATGGCACCACTTTGCGAGAAGCCATTGCCGAAGTATATCGCTTGCCCACTAACAAACAACAGGGGAATAAATACTGGGAGCACCATTGGCTGTACCGAGAACGACATAAATACCTATTTGAACTGCTGGATAATGAAGGCAAAGGCGTGACTGGCACCCGCATTGCGGTATCGCTGGGCTTGATGGATAACCACTCCTGGAAAAGAATGATTACGCATGAGTCAGAGGTAACCCGCCTGGTAGAGCAGCTCAAACCCAACGAACTGGCTGATTTTTGGGATACTTACCAATATGTACTTCGCCGACACCTCAATAGCTACAATTATCAAAGGGTAAAAAACCACGTAGCGGCCAATCAAAATTATGCCGAGATCAAAGCCACTATGAAGGTGGTAAAAGGCAAGGAAGACGAACTTGCTGAAATCAAGCAAAAAGAAGCTGACCAAAGAACCCCCGAAGAAATGAAACTCTGGGATGAACAAAAAAAGGCCAAAACCTGGCAGGAAAATTTGCTCAACCCCGACAAACATAATAAGTATCCTTTTCTGGTAGCCAAGGATCGGAATTTAGAGGCCATTATCAGAAACTATACGGCTGGGGCCAACAAATATACCGGAAAATGGGGGGTTTGGATGTTTATAAAAGGGAAGGTCAAAGACTTAAAAAAGGAGGTAGAGACCTGGATAAAATCGACCATCAAAGAAGAAAAAGATTATTTTGGCGGACAACCCATTATTCGTAAATATGTTTTGGGAGAAACAGTGCGGTTTACCCCTACTGGAGCCGACGAAGGTGAGGCCATTGTCATCAAAAACATCGACCAGTTTACCAAACACGCCCTCGGGGAAGGACACATGCTCAAGGCCTTGGGGTTGTCGCCCCTCACGGTATTACAAGAAGTCGGGTATCCTCTGTTCTCTTACTTTCCCTCGCTCAGCCTGTTTAAGTCCTCCCGACAGGAAGCGGGTCAGTTTTGGAGAACCAAAAAGTTTGGCTGGCACGCAGGTGACCGAGCAACCATCAAAGCCTGGTTGGCCATGGGGGTAGGTGCTGCCGACGCAGGCGATGCTACCGACCGGGCTACACAAACACAGGAAGACGATACACTTCCCGAAGAAGCCACTCGATCTGAAAACCCCGATACTGATCAACCTTTGGAACACATCGAACTTCGGGACGCTGACCTATCTAAACGTGTAACTACCAACCGTGAAATATTTAGGTTGATAGACCTTACCCTCCGGATGAAAGGAGAAAACTTTGAACCAGAGATGGTCAATGCCCTCAGTGAAATTGCCGGAGCAGCCAAGCGAATAGCTCGCGGCACCCGCTACCAATGGTCCAGCATGAATCGTCGACAGGATTTGTTCAAAGCCATTATGAAATTGCCCGACCGTTGGTCTGTTCAGTTTATGGATGCTTTTGTGAATGGCTCAATTGAGGAGGTGAACGATGAGACCCAAGCCCAGGCATTGGTCGATAGGGCCTTGCATAACATTCAAGGAATATTGACGGGGGTGGGCTTACTCCCCAAGCAAATACAGGAAGTATTGGGCAAGTTGCGGTATGGTTCTGACGTAACCGAAAATTACTTGCAACTTCGTAGAGTTGCCGGATTGGCCAATTATAAATTTGCCATCCGACGCCTCTTTTCACTAGAATCATTTCATCCTCGAAAGGCCCTGCGGTTTGTGTCATTATTGACCGATAAAGAACTGGAGATTGCCAAACGAGATACTCAGATGCTTGAGGGTCTAGAACGACAATACGCCGCTTATATTACTGGGGCCTACTCCAAGGCCACATCTGATGCTCGAGCCAGGGGATTTATAACACGTGTTACAAATTATTTCCAACGCCTCTGCGACCAATTGAACTATACCCCACAATTGGATTGGAGGTGGCAAACTACCAATACTGGTGAAATAGATTTGAACGAATTTAACAAATTCAGGAAAACCTACCAGCAACAACTGAAAACAGATGCCAAGGCCAATAAAAAGTGGGAAAGCAAAACCGATGATTCAGCAAACCATACAAACCCCGCAGACCGTCCTTACTACCATTATCATGAAGAGTACATTGGCCAGGACAGCGAGCAAGCCGATGAGTTTCAAAATAGAAGAAGGGCCCAGGAAGAAGACTTTGACAGCTTGGTAACCGAAGAAGAAATGTCGCCTGAGGCCTATAGCGCGAAAGTAACGGAATGGAAAGAACGTTTCAAAAATGTGATCATTTCTACCACGAGTTACCGCAAGATGATGCAAATGGCGATGGTCATTTGGCAAGAAGGAGATCAGTATGGTTCCAAAGCGCACATTGGCTCAAAAGCTCAGAAGTATGCGCTTACCGATCGCAAACGTTATTTCTTATATCAGGTATACCAAGCGCTCGATGATCGGGAGAAAACCAGGCTGAAAAGCTATACCACTCGCAATATCATGGGAGGCAACCTAACCGAAATTGGCCGAACCAAATACGACTTGGTGGGCCATCTCGAAGCAGGAGACTTGGATATGGTAGCCGAAATGATCAAGGTGAACTATAGGTTTTACCGCTCCAGTGCCTCTAGCCGAGACCGGGCATTTGGAGAGGCCAGTTTTAAGGACCTCGGAGGCCGGGTATTGTTAGATGTCTGGACCGATGCCGCCACCCACCATGAAAAACTCAAAGAAAGAAAAGAGGTCATTGACAATATTGAAAAAGAACGAACGCGGCTGATTGCTTGTATGCCTCATGAAATTGATTTGACGTATTTGGAAGGTCTAGAGCAGGATCTAAATCAACTGAACAAAGAAGTATGGTCCAGCCATATTCCTTTGCCTCAATCCAATAGACTAGAGCAACTCCGAGGCACCTTTAACAATAAACATACGTATGCTGAGATGGTCAAGAGTTTGTTTTTGCACTTGAGCGATGCGGTGGAGTTTGACAAAGCCTTTGGAGACGCTATGTTGGCCATTGGTTATACTGCCAGTGATCTCATGATTCTTACCGAACATTATAAAAACCTGGCAGCTCAGGAAAGTGAAAAGTTTTGGCAAGGGGCGCCCACCTGGCGGATACTCACTACCCAAAGTACCGAACGACGAGAAGGCGCTTTTCGTTTGCTCAGTGCAATGCGCAACATGAACCAAACTCGCGAGGATGGTAAAGTACATTCTGACTTGGGAGATGACAAAGGCTACTTTTATGATACTTTCTTTGACGATGTAATGGATCGTCAGGAGACATTTGAGAAAACCACCAACAAATACCGTAAAAACGTCCGTAAAACAGTGTGGCTATTGGGGAGTTTGGGATTTGTACCGGTTACTCATTTGTTTATTGTACCAGACTTGGCCATATCGTTGGCCTTTGCCATGCTGGGTACGGGCACGACTGCCATTGACATCATGCTGGACCCTCACAAAAACACCCTGGGAGGAGGTAGCATAGAAATGGTCTGGGGAGCCATCAAAAGTAGCCTCACCACCACAGTATTTTATTTATCCAACGAGCTCAAAAATGTAATAGAAGGTTTGGGAGGGGAAGGAAGCATCGAGCAACTAGAAGAAGCATTTGGCGAGGGCAAAGATGTACGGCTGGAGCTATTGGCCAAAAGCTCGGGAGAGTATATCATGCGTAGGTTTGGCCGGGAGATAGGCAAAGAAATGGTAAAAGGATTGAAAAAAGCCTTTGATGAAGGACCGGAAGAGGCTTTGATCGAGATCAACAATGCCTTGCTCAACCCGGCTTTGGTATTTGAAACGCTGCTGAAAACAGGCTTCCGGGAATTACTAGGCGATACCTTGCTAGGAGTTACGGGTAAGGTAGAAGGAAGACTACAGGATTTGTTTGATGTAGACGCGGACAATTTAGCTGAAGGCCAGGAAGGCGCGCTTGATTTTGCTACCTCAGAAGGTGGCCGGACAGTACGTCGGGAGTTGTTCAAGATGATGGGGCTCAAAAAACTCGTCAAACTGGCCGAATATGCAGTATATAATCGCTACCCACTTTTTAGAACATTCAACCCCAAATACGATGTGAAACGCCGCCAACCCCTGGCCCAACTACAAATGGAGGAGCGTAAACAACAAGAGCAAAAAATAGAACAACTGGAAAACCAAATACTGAAAATTCAAACCCAGGAAGACAAAATACAACTTAGTTTGGTGCTGGCCGATCTGAAGTGGGCCATCCAGGAACTCATCCGAGAAATTCCAGATGATGTCCAAGCCAATGCGAAAGACATTCAGTACCTGAATAACATCGAGGTGGGCGAAACCAGTGCTGAGATCATCTTACAAGCCAACCAAATCCTGGCCAGCATCAATACCGTGAGAGGTTTGATCTACCAAAATAACCCAGTGGTGGCACAAAATGCATACATCAATGAGGTTTGCGAACAGCTCAACCTTCAGGGCAAAGAACGTCCTGAGCACGGCAAGGTAGGGGTGGCGCTCTCGCTAATCAGTGCGCAAGATGGCCTCAATATAAATAATAATAAGTCGGATATTTTTCAGGCCTTTGCCAACTTGTTACAAACCGAAATCAATTATATGGGGCAAAAATTTATCCCTACCATCAAAGATAGTCAAGTCTACGACGGGGGACATGGTCAGGTAACTCAGATCAGAAACATGATAGGAAATGACTTAAAGCCCATCAGCATATTGAGCAAAAGCGAGTCCCCTAAAGCAAATAGACCTCCCCGAGACCGAGATAGTAGCCATTCTCGAACAGGCAATGTCAACGAAATAAAAGAGGCTCAAGACACCCCAGAAAATCAACCATTGCCAGACCATATCGAGCAACTTACCTACCAAACATTTTTTGCCAATCGTATTGATGCCATATTCAAACAACACGCGCTCCAGGGTGCTCTAGATGAGCGGTTAATGAAAAAAATCATCGAGGCGCAATCCAAGTTTGCCAAGGATTTTATGGAGCTCAATACGCATACATTCAAGCAGCTAAGTGAAGCCCACAAAATAACCGTCCGCCAATACGCCAACGCAGTCGAGGAGGCCACTCAGAAAATTCAGGAAATGGAATTTGCTCTGGCTCAATTTTTCACAGTACAAAACAACGACGGGAAAGGGGATTGCTTATTCAAAGCACTGGCCTACAACTCGACACGCAGCCACCAACAAGCCCGAGCGTTGGTAGCCGACAACTACTTACCTGAAGAGGCACAAGGTATGCCCTGGAGTGGAATCCAGCCTCCGAGCCTTGACAATGAAAAAGCGCGTGCCTACTACAACGGAATGACCTTTGGCGCTACGGTAGCCCCCAAGGAGTATCAGGAATTGATGGGTTTTCCGGGAGTTTGGGGAGGCGTACGTGAAATTATGGTGTACTCTCGGGTGGCCCAGGTCCAGGTTTTATTAATGGAACCCATTAACCATCAGTTTCAACTGTTTAGCAATGGGCAACCTCACCCCAACTATGTTAATGTAAAGCAGGCTTATCAAATGGTTACGAATACTACACGCCCAACCATTGCGATCCGTAACTGGGGCAATCACTACATACGCTTGATACCCAAGAACAATGTAGAATGATGAGCAAAAGTCTTATTTCATCATTTTTATTCAAGAATATCCTCACTTCTGATGATTTTTCGGGAGGTTGGTGTCCTTACATTTGAGGCGCTTACCAGGAGTCCTGATGAGTTGTAAAAACTGTCAGGCCTCCACTCGAACTCGAAAAATCAAATTAAATCACGATGAAAAAGTTATGCTGCTTGCTCTTCTTCTCTCTCGTTTTCCAGTCATTTTGTTGGGCCCAAAAATATGTAGTTACCGTGATTAAGGGATAAGAAAATAATTACTTTCCCATTTCAGAACTTTGGCACAGTC
>CALDJV010000513.1 GCA_937899305.1 uncultured Cytophagaceae bacterium | reverse complement strand
CATATGCAGCATATTTTAACATATGCTACATAAGGCCAAAGTCGAGCTTAGGCATTCGTAATATTCTCTTACCACGTTATGATAGCGCATGACTCGGGTCATCTCTTTTAGCAAACCCATTTCCCGGTGCCCTCTACCACGAGGTTCGATATACCCCTTGAAATTCACTTTGAATAAGAGCTCCTTGGTAACGTATTTGGGCTGAGTAAAACTTACACTACCATTTATAACCTTGATTGAGGCATCTTTAGCCACCTCTCCTTTTAGGGTATTTCGGACGCCAAGGGTATGTTCAAAGGTCAGTTGTTGACTTAATAACCCTTGCGAATTGTAAACCAACAAAAGGATGTATTTCTCGTCTGGGGTAACCGACTCCCCTTTTACTAACAGCAAGTAATTTTTGCTGGAGTGTGGTATACTGCCTAAGGCCTCATACCAAGTATTATTGGAGTTGAAAGCAGGATCGATGAACCTCTCTACCAAACGGGACGGAATTGTTTGTCCTTTTTTATTCAACACATCACTTCTAAAACTCTCTAAGGGCAAGGAAGCAGGGGAAAAAATCTAAGGTAGGTTTCAAAGTCTTTTCGCTGGTTTTTCACATCCGTTTGAGCAACTACCAAGTAATGGCCTGTCAGTAATATATTCGATGCCAGGCTCAATAAAATAGTACGCCAAGTTTGATTTTTTATCATTTGTTTTGGGTTTTTAGAGTTCGTTTTCAATGAAGCCCATTCATTGGTGTCAGGTTTGGGTTATTCGTGTTATTTGATGGATAGCCTGATCACGGCTTCACTTTGTTTTAGAACGTATGTTCGCTCAAATCCATATTTTTCTGGCCGATTTTGGCTCCAATACCAATCTGTATTTCAAACAATATAAGTAATACAAAAATGCCTGTTCATCTCTCGACAAACAGGCATTTTTTATTCATTTATGAAAACTCAGCGTGGGTTAAAACTGTAACACTGCGCCGGCTTCTTCTTTAAAGGTTTTAATAAACTCTTCTACCGTTACACTGCCTTTGTCGCCTTCGCCCTGTACCCGAATGGACACTTTGCCCTCTTCTTGTTCACGCTCTCCTACGATGAGCATAAAGGGTATCTTTTTCACTTCAGCTTCGGCAATTTTTTTACCAGTGGTTTCGGCACGCTCGTCGATGTATCCTCGAATGTCGTTTTCTTCTAGCTTGGTGTATATCTCCTTGGCGTAGTCGTGGAACTTCTGAGAAATAGGCAAAATTGCAATTTGCTCAGGAGCCAACCACAATGGAAACTTACCCGCACAATGCTCGGTCAATACCGCAATGAAACGTTCCAAAGAACCAAAAGGCGCTCGGTGGATCATCACCGGACGGTGACGTTCGTTATCACTACCAATGTATTCTAGTTCAAAACGATCTGGTAATTGGTAATCCAACTGTATTGTACCTAGTTGCCACTTACGCTTCAACGCATCTTTTACCATAAAGTCTAGCTTTGGCCCATAAAAAGCGGCTTCGCCCAACTCGGTAACCGTTTTTAAGCCTTTTTCGGCGGCTACTTCTACAATCGCTTGTTCGGCTTGCTCCCAATCTTCATCTTTCCCAAAATATTTGGTCGTATTTTCAGGATCACGCAAGGAAATTTGAGCTGTATAATCATCAAAGCCTAAAGCATTGAATACATACAATACCAAGTCGATTACGTTTCCAAACTCTTCTTTTACTTGTTCAGGCGTACAGAAAATGTGAGCATCGTCTTGAGTAAATCCACGTACTCGAGTCAATCCATGCAATTCTCCACTCTGCTCGTAACGATATACGGTCCCAAACTCTGCCATACGAAAAGGCAACTCTTTGTAAGATCTTGGCTTAGAAGCATATATCTCACAATGGTGGGGGCAGTTCATCGGCTTGAGCATAAACTCTTCGCCTTCTTGTGGAGTCGCAATTGGCTGGAAAGAATCTTCTCCGTATTTCTCCCAGTGTCCCGAAGTTTCATACAACTTTTTGCTGCCAATATGCGGGGTGGCCACTGGTTGATAGCCCGCTTTGATTTGGGCTTTACGCATAAAGTTTTCCAGGCGTTCTTTCAACAAAGTACCCTTGGGCAACCACAAAGGAAGTCCCTTTCCTACCCTTTCTGAGAAAGTAAACAGCTCTAGTTCTTTGCCCAGTTTACGGTGATCCCGTTTTTTGGCTTCTTCTATCAAAGCCAAATGTTCTTTCAGTTCTTTTTGCTTAGGGAAGGTGATTCCATAAATACGAGTCAACTGTTTGCGGTCGGTTTGGCCTAACCAGTAAGCTCCAGCCACATTGGTCAACTTTACCGCTTTGATCAGTCCAGTATTAGGAATGTGCCCTCCACGGCATAAATCAGTAAAATTACCTTGGGTATAAAAAGTGATGTTGCCATCGTCTAAACGATCAATCAATTCTAGTTTGTACTCATCGCCCTTATCGGTAAAATACTTAATAGCATCGGCTTTGCTCACGTCTTTGCGTACAAATTCGTTTTTTTGCTTGGCCAATTCCAGCATTTTTGCCTCAATCTTGGGAAGTACTTCGTCATTGATTACTACATCGTCTCCGGTGTCAATGTCATAATAAAATCCACCATTCTCGATGGCAGGGCCAATCCCAAATTTGGTTCCAGGATACAAAGCCTCTACTGCTTCGGCCAATAAGTGGGCCGATGAATGCCAAAAAGATTGTTTACCATCTTCGTCTTTCCAGGTAAGTAAACTCACCTTGGCGTCTTCGTGAATGGGGCGATTGCTCTCCCAAATTTCACCATTTACTTTGGCAGTCAATACATTACGAGCCAAGCCTTCGCTGATGCTTAAGGCAATCTCGTGTCCGGTTACTCCCGCTGGATACTCTCTTACGCTTCCATCGGGCAGGGTAATTTTAATGTCGCTCATGAAATAGATTTAGTGGCTATTGAGTGCTCGCTTTACAAACAGCGCGCTCCTGCAACAACCTATTCTACAATGCGAGTATTTACAAACATACTCTTATTTGCTGCAAAGATTAAAAAAGAATTCATAAGGGAAAATTAAATTGATAAAATTGTCAGGTTGTCAAATTGTTAAGTGGATTTTGGGGAGTGGAAATGGGGTGATGATTGTTATATTGCTCCGCTACGCTTATTATTCTATTGTTAAATGGCTATATTGTTCTATTGTTCCGCCTTCGGCTGATTGTTCTATTGTTAAATTGCTGCGCGAAGCGACGAAAAACTAATCGTTCTATTGTTTCGCTGCGCTTATTGTTACATTGTTGAATGGTTGCGCAAAGCGACGTATTATTTTTCATTTAACGTTTTTCATTTTTCATTCAACTAGTGGACTAAAGAAAAACTACTAACTACGAACTCCCAACTAAAGAGAACTATGGACTTTAAAACTAAAAAACTAAACAGCAGTCACCGTATTGGGTTTGGGGGTAAGATCGGGTTCGGGGATGGAATTGCGATCTAAGGTGATCAGATAAGTAAAATAAGAATAGTTTTCGTTGATTTCTTCAAAATCGAAATTAATCAAGTCGCCTGACTTGCGGGCCATGTCTACAAAGCCGAGTCCTGCCCCACCTTTGGAGCCATACACGCCATATTTTATAATGTTACGAAACAACTTACGTTGCTTGTCGCTACTCAGGCTATTGATGTTTTCGATTTTTCGTTCAATGAAGGGCTTTACATCGTTTTTAACTGCATTGCCATTGATCAGCAAATACTTGTCTTCACGACGACACAGCATAAAGATGGCTTCGTTATCTGGTTCCATATCATCGTTTTCTTGGTACCAGTCACGGGCGTGTTTCACTGCATTTTGCAACGACTCAATCATGATATTCAATATCCTTCTTCTAATCAAAGGGTTTTCCTTGAAATTGATCAACTTCTTGTCTACAATTCGTAGAAAAAAAACCATCAACTCTTGGGTGATTTCTCCTCGATAACAAAAAAGAATACGCTCTGAGGCTACCGTCTTACGTAAATTGCGCAGATCGTCTAATAACATTTCTTGGTCGTATTTACCGCTAATTATTTGGGCGTAGAATAAAAGATATTTAAGCGTATGCTCAAATAATCATTTTTGTTTTGCAAAAGCAAATTTCAGCCCAAAATCATTGTCTAGGTTCACTAACTTTTACTCATTGTCTCGCACCTCTCTTACCTGGGCGGGCGCTTCTTCCAACATTTTGGCCTTTTTTGGGGCATCAGTGCAATATTTTTGTTGCATTTCAGCTGCTTGGGTGTAGCTCATCTCTATGGCTTTTTGCCAATCATTGCAAGCCCCAGGCGTATCTCCCAGGCGCATTTTGGCCTTTCCCCTTAGGTAATAAGCCTCTGCATCTTTCGAGCGTCGCTGTATAGAACGATTAAACTCCTCTACCGCCTTTTTGTATTTCTTAAGCTCGTAATAAGATATTCCCAAATTAAAATAAGCATCGGCTAAATCAGGATTCAAACGAATAGCAGTACTACAATCCTCAATGGCTCCTTGGTAGTTTTTGAGGTTGTACTTGATGTTAGAGCGTCCCAGGTAGGCTTTGGCGTATCTGGGATTGATCTTAATTACACGGCCAAAGTCCTTCATGGCTCCTTTGTAATTTCCTTGTTGAGATTTGATACTGCCTGACTTGAAATATGCCTCGGCTCCTTGACGAGTGGTAGTACAACCCACCAGCCAAGCAGCAGTCAATAATATAAGGTGATATTTTGAGTAAAAAAGATGGTTCATTCTTTCTATTTTTGATTATCGTCGGCAATGCTTTTTTATAAACGCTTCTGCCTCATAAGATCCCATATCTTGCGCTTTTTTGGCATCTTCACAAGCACCTTCCGCATCGCCCGCTTCTTGTTTTACTATAGCCATTCCCAAATAAGCGTTGGCATAGTCTTTATCAATGGCCAGAGCTTGCTGAAAACTAGCCACCGCTTCTTGAAAATCTTTTAAGGAGGCATAAGCCATTCCTTGCTCATAATAGGCGGAAGTAGACTTGTTGTCCAATTCAATCGCTTTTTTGCAATCTTGCAACGCTTTTTTATCCTTTTTCAAACTTCGTAGCGAGAAGGCTCTCTTTACATATAGTTGGGCGCTTTCAGGAGATAGGCTTATTGCTTTATCAAGCAATTTTACTGCCTCTTTGAAATCACGGGCTTTTATCTTGGTATTGCTTTGTTCTACCAGGCGATCTACCTGGCTTTGGGCGCATAAAGTGGTAGATGACCAAAACACAAAACTTATCATTAAACTGGCGAGTAAACAAAATTTTTGGAGTATATTCATAGCAATGGACTACTTTCAATATTTAAAACTTTCAGCATCAAGTAAAATTACTCACTTTTTGATAAAATTACTTTAGGATTTCCATAATTTTGCTGGAAAGAACGTTTTATACGTCATAGAATCATTGTTGTATTCAATTAAACATCTACATATGAAAAAAATACTCCCCCTTGTGTTCATGCTATTCACGGCTACCGCTTTTGCCCAAACGAGTCAATTGCAAAGTTTTGGAGATAAGATTTCGGCCGATGGAGCCAAAAAAGCACAAACAGTGCCCGCCGCACTGGTAGGTAAAGAAAAAGCCCAATTAAAAGTAAAAGGACAGGTATTGAAAGTATGCAAAATGAAAGGATGCTGGATGACTATGGATTTGGGTAACGATGAAAAAATGTTGATTCGCTTCAAAGATTATGGTTTTTTTGTGCCCAAAGATTGCAATGGTAAAACGGCCATTATTCAAGGAGTTGCCAAAAAAGAGGTAATCAGTGTAGCCCAATTGCGCCATTATGCCAAAGATGCGGGCAAGTCAGAAAAAGAAATTGAAGCCATTAATAAACCACAGAAAAAATATACTTTCGAGGCCAGTGGGGTATTAATAGAGGCGGAGAAATAATTTTTACTTATATTTAGGCCTATGAATTAATATAAGGACCGCCTAAACATAAGTTTTATGCGTCAAAGTTTATTGATTTTGAGTCTTTTTATATTTTTGGGAGCAGTGGTATCCAACTGCTCTTCTCCACATAAAAAGCTCTTCCGACAACTGGCATCCCAGCAAGACAGAAGTAAGTATCCTAATGATGATAGCGAGCTGGCCTTACTCATGCGCGAGATGGATCGTGATATGAAGGCTATTAAACAAGCTATTGTCACTCAACAAAAATTACCCAGGGTATTGAAAAAGTTCAAAGCCATTCACGTCGCAAAACCTACCGACGGTATGGAGACACGAACGCCTCAATTTACTACCTTGGCAGAACTGCTATTGACTAATACGCAAAAGTTATATAAAACTTCGCAACCACAGAGGGCTTACAATCGTATCGTTCGTAATTGTTTAGCCTGTCATCAAAGTTATTGTCCTGGTCCAGTAGTGCGCATCAAAAAATTAATGATGAGCGAATCGTCACAATAAACAACGCTTGCTTACACATACTGCGATTCGTACTATGATAAACTTCTTATACAAATAAGTTATGACTATTTTTTCAGATAATGCCCTTAAACAAAACAGTGTTACTACTCCATCTGTCAGTGCCTCTACCGAAAGGGTACTCCACCAAGACATCGAGAAAATAAGAAGTTTATTGAATAGTCAGGAAGAAATGAACATACGGATGGCCTTTCAGATTGTCAAAGGCTTAGGGGTTCCCCCAGAACTCCACCTTGACCTTACTGATTCATTTTTCAAAATGATGATTTGTCTGGAAGAAGAAGTCGTAGCCCCACTGCAATCATTAAAAAAATTGGAGCTTTTCGCTTTGGATCAGCTTAAATCATTGCCCGAAAGCATTGGACAATTGCCCAAACTCAAAATGTTGAATCTTTGCGCCAATGCGCTGGAAAGTATCCCTGAGAGTATTGGCAAATTGCAACAACTTAGGTATTTCAACCTAGATAGCAATCAGTTACGCTTTTTACCACAAGGCATTGGCAAACTTACCCAACTGGAATGGCTCGAATTAGGGCAAAACAAGCTACAACAACTGCCTGAAAGCATTGGTAAATTGCAAAATTTGCGTTATCTGAACCTTTCTTACAATCAATTGATTGAACTACCTACTGCTTTGAGCACGCTCGAGCAACTTGCCGAACTTCACCTGGAAGGAAACCCCATCAACCATTCATTTGTCAAACATTTACAGGATCAAATGCCTGATACTCGAATCATTACATAGTTTTAAGAAATCTCCCCTAAACATCTACCACACTCCACGCTTGGCCTCACAAATCATGTTGTACTCTGAGGCACAAGTTACTTTTGACTCATAGCGCGTAACCTGGCCAACAAAGGCGGGTGAGAATAATAAAAGAAAACATACATTGGGTGAGGAGTCAAGTTGCTTAGATTATCGGTAGATAACTTTTTCAAAGCATTAGACAAAGCCCTTCCATTGTAGGTGGTAAGGGCATAATGATCGGCTTCGTACTCGTTTTTGCGAGACAGTACATTCATCAGTAGGCTGGTAATCATTGAGATAGGAGAATACAAGAAACCAAATGCCATCAGGTTGAGTGCTACATTGAGCGAACTGGCCCCCAAGGCCTGAGACAACAACGGGTTGAACACAAACCAGGATAGGATAAATAATACGAGCCCAGTTTGTAGCGTAGAAATAACAATGCTTAATGGAATATGTTTCTTTTTGTAATGCCCTACTTCGTGGGCCAATACTGCTACCAACTCTTCTATCGAATGATTTTTAATCAAGGTATCATATAGCACTACTTTCTTTTTGGCTCCCAATCCGCTAAAAAAAGCATTGGCTTTGGTAGAGCGTTTAGATCCGTCAATGACAAATAAATTAGTGAGCGGAAACTGAACCTTCTGACAATATTCCTCAATGGCGCTACGTAGTTCTCCTGGCTCTAGAGGAGTGAGTTTATTGAATAAGGGCAAAATAAGGCTGCTGTAAAACATATTCATAAATAACATAAACCCCGAGATGACCATCCAAAAGTAAATCCAAAATTGTTGTTTCATTTCAAATATGAGATACAACAATACAAAACCCAATAGTCCACCCAAAATACTGCCTACTACTACGCCTTTCACTTTATCTAATAAAAATATTTTAGGGGTGGTTTTGTTAAATCCAAAGCGTTCTTCAATCACAAAGGTACTATACAATTGAAACGGGAGGGTAAGTATATCATTGACCACCAACAATACCCCAAAAAAAGCCAACGCTTGTCCAATAGGATGGCTTACGTATCCGTTGACCCACTCGGCAATGGTGCCAAAGCTACCCGTAGCCAACAACGCCAGCATGGCCACAAAACTGAGGGTACTGGTAAGAAATGAAAAGCTGGCGGTGGTTCTTTTGTAAGCCAATGATTTTTGATATTCCTCTTCGGTGTATAGGTCCTGAAGCTCTTCTGGGAGTTGTTGAGGATTATGTTTCAAGTTGATATACAACAAAATACTACTCAACAGTTCGTTGAAACATAAAATGGTAATGATCGTGATTAAAATGGTTTGGGAAGTCATGGCGTAATAATCAATGATATTTTTTATTTTACGAAATAACACAATTTTTAGTGAATTTTAAAAAATGAACTGACCACATCATTTGTTGGTTGGGTAATGTACTAGAACACCAAGAATTGAAGCTCAAAATATTAGACCCTAAAACTCTTCTCATGAAAACACAAGTTACCCAAACCAATCTTATCCAGATTGCCCAGGATTTGTTATATGCCACCAAGGTAAAAAAACCATATGACGAACATTTGGAGGCCTTAAAAAATGTAACCTTGTCTGAGCTACAGGCTACCTTGAACACCCCCGATCAACAACTTAGCTTTTGGATCAATATCTATAATGCTTTTATCCAAATTGAGTTTGCCAAAACACCGAATCACAAACCTAAAGACTTTTTTACTCGTAAGTGCATTCCTATTGCTCAAACTATAGTGAGTTTCGATTTTATTGAACATGGCATCTTACGTCGTTCTAAGTTCAAATACAGCCTGGGGTACTTTAACAAACTTTTTCCCAATAAAATGGAGAAAACACTTCGAGTTCAGAAGGTAGATTATCGCATTCACTTTGCGTTGAATTGTGGGGCCAAGAGCTGCCCTCCCATTGCTTTTTATACTCCCGAAAACATCAACGAACAACTCGACTTGGCTACTGCTGCTTACCTGGAAAATGAGAGCATTTACCATCCCGAAAAAAACTCGATAGAAATTGCCAAGTTGATGTTTTGATTTAAAGGTGATTTTGGCGGCAAAAAGGGAGTATTGCGCATGTTGCGTCAGTTTAACATCATTCCGGAAGAGGCCAGTCCCAAAATCACTTATCGTACTTATGACTGGTCGTTGGTTTTAGATAATTTTAGTTAATCCACCTTTGGATCATGACTACTCAGTGATTTTCAAAATTACTCGGTTGGGGCACGCTGGTACGGGTAAGGTAAATTCATTCTTTTTTCCGATCTTGCCCGAAACTTTGAACGCATGAAAAAAATTGTAGGGTATCTGAAAGATTATTTACGGGAACATTTTCATTGGGGCCTGTATTTGTACACTGCAATTTTTTTGGGGATGGCCATTTACCTCAATTACGCCTTCAAATTTGAAAAAACCTATGTCAATATGATACAGCAATCGCACAGTCGACGCCTTATTGCCTATGGGTTATTTTATAGTTTTGCCTATTTTGCCATTGCCATCCCCCAAGCCTACTTTACCAAAAGCGATTACCTCTCCAAGCGGGCATTTTGGGTAAGAAGTATCGTGTTTTTGCTGGCCATCTGTCTTTTTAGAGGATTTTGGCAATACCGTGACTGGATATCCACCTTGAATACCAATCCATTTGAACAAATTTTTCTATTTAAGGTAATAGGTCGAGCCAAAAGCCTCCTGACTACTTTGATCGTTTTATTCATCTTTTGGTGGTGGGTAGATCGCTCACAAATGAAACATTTTTATGGGCTCACTACCCGCGGTTTTTCACCCAATCCATATTTACTGATGTTGTTGATTATGTTGCCCTTCTTAATTTGGGCATCTTTTCAACCTGCCTTTCTCAAAATGTATCCTCAATTTAAGCCTTGGGTCATGAAGCCTGTATTTGGGCTCACGATTTGGCAAATGTTTGGAATCTATGAAGTCGTCTACAGTGCGGATTTTGTCATGGTAGAGCTGTTTTTTAGGGGTGCTTTGGTCATTGGCCTGGCCTCGGTGATGAAAAACCACAGTATTGTGCCGATGATTGTGTTGTATTGTTTTTTACATTTCGAAAAACCCATGGCTGAAGCCATCGGATCTGCATTTGGAGGATATATTTTAGGCGTGATTGCCCTGCGTACCCGTAGTATTTTTGGAGGAGTTTGTATTCATCTGGGGGTAGCTTTGCTGATGGATGCCTTGGCCATTGTTCAATATCTTAATAATCAGTGAAAATAAGGTTCCGGTTTAGGGCTCGTTTTTGTCAATAGTCCATAGTTTTATTTAGTTCGGAGTTGGTAGTTTTATTTAGTCGATAGTCGATGGTCCAATGCTGTTTAGCGTAAACGCAGAGCTCCCTTTGGTCGGTTCCTTAATGATTCAGGTATTTGGTGTTAATATACGAAAAACCTCTTTCATCATTCTAAGATTTTTAAATGCGTTTTTTAGCAATCCCTTGGGTATACCACTGATAATCAGCAGCTTATTATATTTAAAGTTTACTATTTTCTTGGCTTCAAGACCAGTACGTCCCTTGTCCTTCCGAACCCTGGTGAGGATGAAGTTGGCATGCACGAAATTTCGTCGATACCCACTTCATCCTCATATACATTCGGAAGGACAGGGCAGGTATCGAATGAGAATGCTACAACTAAAAGATGTAGT
>CALDJV010000512.1 GCA_937899305.1 uncultured Cytophagaceae bacterium | reverse complement strand
TTTTTTTGTGTTTTCTCTACCTTAGAGTGGGTGCAACTAGACGGGAGCATGACACAATGTAATTTTGAACCTCTTTGGCTTCCACTAATTTAACTCCCTCAAAGTTTAATTCTGCTCTGTACAAAGCATCGTGGGTAGTAATTATATTCTCTATAGCAGAACTGTCTTTTGCTTCTTGGAGGGTGAGGGCATTGATTAAAATATTTGCATTTGGAATACTAGCCACCATCCCTTTTAACTCGGCTAATGCTTTGTTGGCAATATTTACTGTTTTTAATACTAGTTTGGTTTCTAAATCAATTTGTAGGGGGAGTGTTTTCATAGTTGCTATAGGTAGAAAATCAAAAAATCTACCCAAAGTAAAGGATGTATGGGTAGAAAATCAAAAAATCTACCCAAAGGAAGGTTCCTGTGTAAAGAAAATCAGTAAATCTTTACAGAATCTGTTTATTATGTAGAGGTTTGAAGCAAATAGCTGAAATGGGCAAAGAGGGTATGGTAGACTTGAATAAAAAATGGCGGCCGCTCTAACCTTACGACCGCCTGTCGATTTCAACAGGATTTGAACCTGTGATTCCGGGATGACAACCCAGCGTTTTAACCAACTGAACTATGAAATCAGCCGCTTTTCGCGGAAAGGAAACTCTTGTTATCTCCAGTCATTAAGTAAGACATTGTCACCCTTGCTCTGCCACTGAGCTACGTCCCCTTTTTAAAAAAACTAAAAGTTTTTTAGTCCACGGTCGATAGTCCATAGTAGCGCAAAGCGAAACAGTAAAGCCATTTAACCATCGAACAATGAGCGAAGCGGAACCATAAAATAATATAGTCCATCGTTTGCGACGCCTAGCGGAACCATCAACAATTTATAATCAATAAATAGTGGAGACGCTTGGATTCGAACCAAGGCACTAGGTTTTAATAATAACCTTAAATAACAACAGCACTTGAGTCTTACACTAAGGAACGATACGCTGAAGCTGAACTATCTACGCATCTATTACAAATGGCAAATAGGGGTTCACAATAAAGCTCACAATAAGACTAGTTCCTGAATAGTAAAGATACTAAAAACTTTGAATGGTTATGGAAAAAAATGAAAGGGTTGTAATTTGGCAGCGAGTACTTTTATAACACATACAAATCAGTTACTCCATACCTGATCTCTAAAATTTAGAAAAATGACTATAGAAAATATTCGCGAAGCGGTCGCATTTATTCAAAATAAAACCCAAGTAAAACCCCAAGTAGGAATTATTTTAGGCACGGGCCTGAGCGGCCTGGCCAATGAGATAGAGATAGTAGATACCATCGAGTACGAAGACATTCCTCATTTTCCGGTATCTACGGTAGAGTCCCACAAAGGACGCTTGATTTTGGGCAATTTAGGGGGCAAGCCTGTGGTGGCTATGCAGGGGCGTTTTCATTATTATGAAGGATACAGCATGCCGCAGATTACCTTTCCGGTAAGAGTCATGAAATTGTTAGGAATCACCCATTTGTTTGTTTCCAATGCTGCGGGGGGACTCAATACTGGTTTTGAATTATCAGAACTCATGATCATTACCGATCACATCAATTTACTACCCGCCAATCCATTGACGGGCCCCAACCTGGATGAACTAGGGGTACGCTTTCCTGATATGCTAGACAGTTACGATCCGGCGTTGGTAGCTAAAGCAGAAGCCTTGGCTCAAGAGCACCAAATAGCCGGGGTGCAAAAAGGAGTATATGTAAGTGTACCTGGGCCCAATCTGGAAACCCCCGCGGAGTACAAGTATTTGAGCATTATTGGGGCCGATGCGGTAGGAATGTCTACCATTCCGGAGGTAATTGTAGCCCGCCACATGAACTTGCCTGTATTTGCGGTTTCTGTGATTACCGATTTGTGCTATGAAGGAAGGCTACAGAAAGTAACCGTGGAAGAAGTGATTGCCAATGCCATGAAGGCCGAACCAAAACTCACCGAACTCATGAAACGAATGGTGGAAACTTTATAGTTAAGTAACCATTGAAACTTAATCATCTGGACAAAATACCTGGAGTAAGGCTGACTCGAGGGTGAGTCCAGGTCCAAAAGCCATGCTGAGAATTCGCTGGTCGTGATGCTCCCAATTGAGGGTGCTGAGTAAGTTTTTGAGCACAAACAAAACCGTTACCGATGACATGTTCCCGTATTGGCGAAGCACTTCATAAGCAGGTGAATTCGCTTTACGGGGAATGTTTAGACTATGCTCGATGCGCTCCAAAATACGGCGCCCCCCTGGGTGAATGGCAAACAGTTCAATGTCCGACATTTGCAGGTTGTAGTTTTGTAATAATCGAGCCACCAATGATTTGAGCTTACCCTCTAGCAATTGAGGCACGTAAGAAGACAATTTCATCTCGAAGCCATAATCCTTGATATGCCAAGCCATGTCTTGTTTGCCGTCGGGTTCCAGATCGCAATAAAAACCCTCTAACGACAATGCCTTTTGACTAGGAGGATAACCCTGGAGCAATACTGCTGCGGCACCATCGGCAAAAATGGCATTGGCTACCAAGTCATCGTTATTAGTAGATTTTTGAAAATGCAAAGTGCAAAGTTCTACTCCAATGACCAATACTTTGGCATTGGGGGTAGACCTACAAATAGCATCGGCGGCTTTGAGGGCATTGAAGGCGGCATAACAACCCATAAAGTTGATACAAGTCCGTTGTACCGATTTTTTGAGTTCGAGCCGTTCTACCATCTCTATGTCCAGGCCTGGAGCGTACATTCCAGTGCAACTCATCGTAATCAAGTGGGTGATTTCCTGCATCGGAAAATCAACCGGAAGGCAATCTTCAACCGCTTTTTGGGCCAACTTACCCGCATGCCGTTCGTATTGTTGCATTCTTTGGGCAGTAGAGGGAAAGGGATCGCTTGCTTGCTCAGAATAAAAATTGAAGTCTTCGGTTTTGGCGTAATCTTCTATCACCGAATAGCGGTGATCAATGGCAGTAGCCCGATAAAGCATTCTGAGTTTACGACTTTCGACCGGATCAAGGTTGAGAAACTTTGCCATAAAATCGGCCGTTTTCTGTTGTGGAATCTGATAGGTTGGATTAGCAGTTCCAATCGAGTGAATGTACGTTTTTTTCATGTGCCGTAGAGGCTTTAGTTGAGTTACTGTTTTGATAGCAGTACAGCATTTACTGCAAAAACCGTTGTGTACACTTGCAATGTTTGGTTGTAATTAATTTAAAAATTAACATTTCCCCAAGGGGATTGTTCACATTTATTCAGTTTTTGCGTATTGAATGCAATAAACTCTTTTTTGAGTTCAAATCTTGACCTATGCAGTTATTAACAAATCACGCAGGCATTTCGTTTACCCAATGAAATTGCTGGCCGTAAAAAACAGATTTCGGTTTAAAATCTGAAACTGAACAAAAATATCAATGCAGACTCTAGGCAAATACCTTCTTTTTATCAAAAGCCTGTTTGTTAACCGGGAAAAATTTCGGGTATACGTTGGTCTTACCGTTGACGAATGTATCCGGATTGGCATCGACTCGGTGTTTATTGTAGTCATTACATCCACTTTTATTGGGGCAGTGGCCGCAGTACAAACTGCCTACAACCTGGTGAGCCCAGCCATTCCTTTGTATGTGATTGGAACCATCGTGAGAGACATGGCCATTTTGGAATTTGCTCCTACCATTACTTGTATCGTATTGGCCGGAAAAGTAGGGTCTAACATTGCCGGAGGTCTGGGAACCATGCGCATTACTGAGCAAATCGATGCCATTGATGTCATGGGCATCAATGCAGCCTCTTACTTGGTGCTACCCAAAATCGTGGCAGCACTCATTACCATTCCTATGCTTTGTGTCATCGCAGGTTTTTTATCTATTCTTGGGGGATATATTTCAGGTACCCTCACCGAAGCCCTTACCCCTTCGCAGTATATCTACGGCATTCGCTGGGACTTTTTCCCTGGTAAAGTATTTTTTGCCATTATCAAATCATTTGTTTACGCTTACCTTATTTCTTCTATTTCCTCTTTTAAAGGCTTTTTTACCCGTGGAGGGGCACTAGAAGTGGGGCAATCCAGTACCCGAGCGGTTACCAATAGTACCATTGCCATCTTATTTGCTGACTACATATTGGCTCAATTATTAGCCGATGTATTGTTAGGGCAATAAAGCTTCTCTATCAATGTATTGAAGTAACCTCAAATAAGGAACTACTCTTTCAAATGCAAATGATGCTTAAAATCTAACTCTGGATACTTGATTGACACCGTTTGTAGCGCCTCTGCGTAAGCTATGATCAAATCTTTGCCCGCATTGCGTAGTTTCATAAACTCAGTCACAAACTCCATTTTTTGGTGGCTATCGGCTTTAGAGATCATCAATAAGGCATTTTGATGGATATACCTTTGCTTGAATATTTTGAGTTGAATATCCCAATTGTTGTATAAAGTAGGACTCACCAATGACAAACTGACTAAATTGGTATCTACCGAGCTTTTAAAAAGTCCACTTTCGTATTTTTTTAATTGGGTAGGAGGTTTATTTTCTGCAGGTTCTTTTTGTTGAGCCCATCCCGAAAGGCCAGAAACTACAAAAAAGAAGATGCATACCATCAAGTGTTTCATAAGCTTACTGTTGTATCACTGCCTTGGCTTGGCAAGTATCGGCAAATGTGCCTGGGGTTACTTTTACTATATACGTGAGTTCTATAAAACGTTCGGTGGTCTCTTTTCGGGTAAAAATTGTTCCATTTCCGCTGAAAGTGTACGCCGAAAAAACTTGTTCGGGAAAAGCTACCCGATTGCCTGCCACCACGCCCTCTATCCTCGCCCCACTATTGTAAAAGTTTTCGACAAAAATGAGTGAGTCGGTTTCACTGGCCGATTTAAATATCTTGATGGTGTAATCCTGATTTACATTAGAAGGTCGACAGCTTTCGGCGACGGTATAACGTCCGGTAAATGGATCGCGAGGATCGTCCGAAAAAGGAGAAGGTGAAGCACAAGAGACACACCAACCCAACGAGATGGTGAAAACAAGGAGTCTGATATACATATTTAAATCAAATATGGCGAAAGCTCTGCAAAAACCCACAAAAAACACGTTAAAATTCCTATCTTGTATTTACCAATAAACCAATCAAAATCAAGAACTATGAATCGTTTTGTGCTTTTATCACTATACCTTGGAGGATGGCTTTTCTTGGGGAGTTGTAGTAAAACCCCTGAAAATTCCACCCAAGATGCTACAAAAAACAAGAAGGAAAACGTCAATTTTCAGACAGTAGACCATACTAACTCTGGTGAGGCGGACCAAAACTCCATTGCGAATAAGATTTTTAGCTTTAATCGCAAATGCCAGGATTGCAACGCTCAGACTTTTTCTAAAGAATGGTCTACTATGAAATTCAATCCCGATGGTACCGTCAGCTCGATCAGTGCAATGGCCAAAAACACGGGGGGCAATGATTTCTATGAACTTCGTCAAACTTCTTTTGGCTCTTACACTCGCCAAGATGCACTTATTACGATCGAGTTTACCAAAACCAAGTCGGAAAAAATAAAGGAAGGAAAAACATTGGACAGTAACGACAGGCGGACTAAAACCATCTTGAAGCTGAAGGTTACCAAATGTGCCGACGAGCGATTACAGTTGGTCAGTAGTATGCCTAATAAAAACGCCCAAGGCAAACTCACCAATGAAAAAATGACGAGTTGTTGGGTAGCCACCAGATAATAAATACCCACATTGATTTAAAAATAAAACCATCAATATATATGAAAAAGTTACCAATCCTGTTGTTATGTAGTCTATTCATCACTTTGTTATTTTCACAATGTGGTACTACCTCCAGAGAAAATGGCCAAGAAAACGATGCCATCGTGAAAGCCGATAGTACACCAGCCTCAGTGGATAGTGAGGTAAAAACCAACGCATTGACCAACCTCACGTTTGCATATGGAATTGATATGCAAAATTGTGATGGGCTTACCTACTCGGAATATTCGATCGATCTCAAATTTGGCAGTGGCAATACTGTCGAACAAATCACCAACGACATCGTGGGCATGGGGAGTCCTGATGCATACACTACTAAAAAAACCCTGATGGGTACTTACACTATTGACCGTGACTTGGTAACCATCAAGTTTACCAAGCTTAAGTCAGAGAGCATCAGAGATGAAAAGGTCTTTGATTCAAGTACCAATCCAAAAAATCAAAAACCCTTGACCCTAAAAATAACGAAATGCCAAGATGGACGTTTGCAGTTGATAAGTAACGTAGAGGGTATCACAGTTTTGGGAAATAAAGCAACTGAAGGAGAGAAAGGGAGCTGGTCATTGGCCAAAAAGAAATAGCGAAGTCTTACTTTGAGGTGATTTCAGTACCTGATATTTGAGCGTAGAATATACCTTCTGTCAGAAAAAAGGAACCATTAGGGAGTACAATCATGTTTTACAACCGATTAATTTAACTAAAGTGGCCATTCATACGTTGTACTTTTGGTGTAATTTGTGTTAAAAATTCGTACACTATTCACTACAATCATAACTATTATAATAAGTAAAACTACACAAATAACTTAATCCATTTAGCTGATCTCTAGCCACTATACTTCGTCAAAAAATAGTGCAAATAGCGCTGCTATTAGCCAATTTTTTAGACTTGTCTAGTGCCAAGGTATTGCACTAAATTTGGATTAGTTTATTTATTCCGTTTTACTAAGGTGCAATAAAACTCATTGGAATATGACACAAAATTTTACTTGGTTTGTTTTTTTAATTGTTGGAGGGATCCTATTTTTTTCTTTTACGGATAATGTCCGAGAACCCGATTTGGAAAAAAGCATGCAACGAGGAAAGGTAATTTATGGAAACTATTGCCAAACTTGCCATATGCAAAATGGTTTAGGTCTGGAAGGGGTGTTTCCTCCCTTGGCCAAGTCTGATTACCTGATGAAAGATCGCAAACGTGCGATTCGCCAAGTATTATATGGAGCCTCTGGAAAAATGGTAGTCAATGGCAAAACCTATAATGGCAATATGTCGCCTACCGGACTCAACGCCAAACAAACCGCTGACGTGCTCAACTATATTACCAATAGTTGGGGTAACAAAGCCAAAATGTTTACACCGAAAGAGGTGAAAGCAGCCCAGAAAAAATAAAGTATTACTACATCACATTTTCAAAATCAAAAGGTTCAGGGAGTAATCTCTGAACCTTTTGGTTTTAAAATGATCTGGATTATTTTACTACTTCACCTGTAATAGACAATACCGTGTTGGCTTGTGCTGTGTTGGCAGTCAAAGTCACGGTTTTGTGAAAGGCTCCCAAAACCCCTGCATTGTATACCGCAGTAACCTCACCTGTTTGGCCAGGCATAATTGGCTCTTTGGGGTACTTGGCTACTGTACAACCGCAAGAACCCTTGGCATTGGTAATGACTAAAGGCTCATTCCCTCGGTTTACAAAGCTAAAAGTGGCTTTAGCAGGCTGTTTGTGCTTGACTTTACCAAAGTCGTATTGAGTATTTTTCCATTTAAAAGTAGCACTTAGTGTTTTAGACACTGGAGCTTTTGGAGATGCTTTAGTGTTATTCAAAGCAATTTGTTGGGCAAATACAGTGAGCCCAGCCAATACAATCAGGGCCATGACCATGGCTAATTTTTGTCGTATCATAATTAAAGAATCATTGATTAAAAGTATGATTCAAAGGTAGGTAAGTGATTTCATAGCCTTGTTTAATGAATTTACAACGTTTGTTAATGGGGTGTTAATGGTATTTTTTTAGTTAGTAGTTCGGAGTCAGGAGTTGGTAGTTTTATTTAGTCGATAGTCCATAGTTTCTTTAGTCCACAGTAGCGCAAAGCGGAACAATTGATTGAATGAAAAGTGAAAAAAGTAAAATGAAAAATAATACGTCGCTTCGCGCAACCATTTAGCCATAGAACAATGAGCAAAGCGGAACAATAAAAGGCAATAAGCGCAGCAAAACAATTTACACCATTAGCTTCTTGATATTGTCCGTGTAGGAACGACTCACCTTTACCCTTTCTTGATTCTGCAAACCAATAATAAAACTTCCGGCACCATCTTTTTCTACCATTTGAATGGCTCGAATCCCTACAATGGCCGAACGGTGTACCCTAATGAATAGACCTGGATCTAGTTTTTCGTTGAGGTTGCCAATCCCCATGTTGCTCAAAAAAACCCCTTGATGTGTATGTATTTTGGAATAATCGCCAAAAGCTTCTATCCATAAAATGTCCTCTGGAGCAATGGCCAAAATCTTATGGCCGTGTTGTACTAAAATACGACTAGGGTACGATTTATTTTCCTGGTGCAATTGCTGGATAAGCGCAGCGGTAGGTAAAACCTGGGAACGATCCTCTAAAACACTTTCACATAACACCCTTTGTACCGCCTCTCGGAAACGATCTCTAGTGTAGGGCTTCAATAAGTAATCTACTGCGTTTACCTCAAAAGCTTGCAAAGCGTATTGATCAAAAGCAGTGGAAAAAATGACCGAAGGAATATGCTGTAATTCTTTCAAAACTTCAAATCCATTCATGCCTGGCATTTGCACATCCAAAAAAATAAGGTCAGGTTTTATTTGATGAATACTTTCAACTGCTTCCAATCCATTTTTGCACTCTTTGGCAATGTGTAATTGGTCGAAGTCACTCAAATATTGCCCAATGATTTTACGAGCTGGTGCTTCGTCATCAATAATGATTACTTGTTTCATACGCAACTTGATTGGCCAATGGAATACTGAATTGAACGATCAGTCCCTGTGGCGAGTTAAAATCTACAGTTAATTGAGTTTGGTACAGTTTCTCAATGCGCAAGGCAGTATTCTTGAGCCCAATGCCCTTGGCAAAAGCATTTTTGGGAAAAGTAGCTTGTTTGGCAACACCATTATCAATAATGCTTATCTGGAGCGAGGTACCTATCACCTTTACCTTGAGACCGATAGTACCTCCCTCGATGCTTGGCGAAATACCGTGTTTTACTGAATTTTCTATCAAGGGTTGCAGCAACATAGGAGGAATGGCCACTGCTTCAGCCGCTTCGTCTATTTCATAATAGATCTGGAGACGTTCCCCAAATCGTGCTTTTTCTAAATCCAGGTAATTTCTAATAAATACGACTTCCTCTTTGAGCAACACCAACTCCTTCTGTGAGGCCATCAATACATACCTGAAAATGTCGGCTAGCTTGGCCACCATATTACGTGTATCATTCAGTTCGGGAGGAACCGAGGCACTGATAGAGTTGAGTGTATTGAATAAAAAATGAGGATTGATTTGAGCTTTGAGGGCCGATACTTCACTCTTGAGAAACATTTCCCGAAGGTCAAAAGTCTGTCGAGTCTGAATATTCAACTTTTGATTGTACCAGTAGTTATGCAACAATGCAAATTGAGTAGTATATACCAGCAAAGGAATGTATACGTCCCACCAACGCCCAGCCCCTCTCAAACCTTGTAATCCCAATACATCGAGCAAAAAATAATAAGAGTAAAACCAAGTAGCAAGATATACCGGACACAAGGCCAAGTGCGCCAATATCTTCGTTTGAATTGGAGCCTTGTCCATTCGGTAAATTACCACATACCACACCGGGAAAGTATAAACAGCTTTAAGCAGGTAATCAATCCCTGTACGATATGCCAATGTCCAGGAAAATTGGGCGCTCAACGAAATAGTAAGGGTGTATACTCCGGCAAAAAACACATAAAACCCGGCCATTATCAATACATGCAACAAGGTAAAAGTAGGCCGGGGTGTTTTATCATGACTATCAAAACGAATCATTGGAAAAAGGTCATATGGTTTGGTAACCTAGTAATTATCCAAAACTATCTAAATGAATTTTGCTCTAAAAGCATAAACCGACGAAACGACATATAATCCGATGAACAACAAAAACTTGGACTGATAGAGGCATACTTCATCAAAGATGAATTGTATTGAATCATTTTTTCACGAACCACATTACGTTTTTTTTAATGCCACTTTGGTAAGGTAATATCAAGTAAACCACTCAAAACGCAGTTCATCGCTCTATTTGATTACTGATTTGAATATGCTTGCAAATCGAGTATTGTTTAACGATATATTCTTAAAGTTAAACAAATATTAAACAAAAAGAAAGGATCATTCTGGGCATATTCATTAATTTACTCCAAAAAATCTGCTTCATTTTTAGATTAACCAGTGTGAAACTCACTCCATTTGGTTTGCAATCCACAAGCAGATACCTGGAGGTTTCCAACCATTTTTCGTAAACCGACCGACTGAAACTCAACGTGGTGAATTTGACCCAGCACAAGGAGCGTATCGTCCAATGCTGTTTCCTTAGTATTTCAATCAAAATAATTGGAACACGGATTCAACTGATGACACCGATATGCACTGATTTTATCCGTTTTTGATCCGTGAAAGCTTGCTTATCGGTGCTAAAAAAACACTGATCACCTCCGGTAACACGGATTTTCACCAATGATCGGCGAAAATCCGTCTGATCAGTACGATCCGTGTTTCAAAAGAGAAAGTTAAAAGCATAAAACCTGGCTTATGGAAACAGCATTGGAGTATCGTCCCTAGATTGACCATAAAACACAATAAAGCATACCAATAGATAATAAGGCTAAATAAGTGTTGAGTTACCTCAAAGTTAAGCGTCCGACGGAGTTTTTTGCTCAAAACATCCTTCAGTTACTTTTTATATCCAAAAGATAGTTGGCAGATAGCACTTTTCAGAATATTACTTGCTTTTACACTTCATAACCATATTTTACCCTTAATATCCGACTTTCCGCACGTTGTCTGTTGTTTTAGTTTAATTAACAGTCTTGCTT
>CALDJV010000511.1 GCA_937899305.1 uncultured Cytophagaceae bacterium | reverse complement strand
CTAAATTTGGATTAGCTTCGCAGAGCTTGAACTTCGTTCTGCGGTTAGTTTATTTCTTCCGTTTTACTAGGTTAGAACCCCATCTTCTTTTAATTTTTTTTCTATGATATAAGCATATTGATGAATGCTTTTTGCGATGTGTCTCCGGCATTCAATCATCCACAATTGAGGCTCTATATAATCATATTCGTAAAAAACATAAGCGCTATCACTATACTTTAGGTGATCATCAAAGTAACAATTATAATCCAATCCTTCACACACTCCGCCACCTGGATCATATTCTAAGGGGTTATGAGAATAGTTAATGCGTATGCCAAAAAGACTCACCTCAAGCAAAATACCTGCTGGAGGGTCCACTGCTATATCATAAAAATCGAGATATTTATACGCTTGCAAGGCTTCGATTTTAGATGCTATAATGGCTTGTCGCCTTTCCCAAGTCTCTCTAAAAATAGTGGTAATCGCACCCAATACCGACATCTCCTTGGCTCCAATCAACAGGCTAAAAGCCAAAGAAGCATCCGTCTCGTCATCGTTAGATAAAATATTGGAAATTTCACGACATAGCATCCTTATTTGGGCTCAAATTTCAACTTTTTGTCTTTCAAGCCTTTGATGGCTTGAGTCAATCCATCTAAAGTCAAAGGGTACATACGGTCTTTCATGATTTCTTTGATTTGCTCGATAGAGGGCGTATACTCCCAGTATTTATGATCGGTAGGATTCAGCCATACAAAATGAGGGTAATTTTCTATCAAACGTTCTAGCCATACCTGCCCCGATTCTTCATTATAATGCTCTACACTCCCGTATTGAGCCGTGACTTCATAAGGCCCCATGGTGGCATCTCCTACCAAAATAACCTTGTAGTCTTTGTTGTATTTGTTGAATATCTCGTAGGTAGGCAGTCGTTCTTCGTGGCGACGTTTGTTGTCCTTCCATACGTATTCGTACAAGCAATTGTGGAAATAATAAAACTCTAAGTGCTTGAACTCGTATTTGGCGGCGGAGAAGAACTTTTCACACAAATGAATGTAGCTATCCATAGATCCACCGATGTCAAACAAAATCAGTACCTTGACATTGTTTTTCTTGATGGGTACCATTTCTATGTCCAGCCATCCCCCATTCTTAGAGGTTTTATGAATGGTGGTATCTATGTCCAGTTCATCTTGGTGGCCTTCTCGAGTCAAAATACGCAAACGACGCAAGGCCATTTTCATATTTCGGGTATTCAACTCCACATTGTCGTCCAGGTTTTTGTATTCGCGTTTGTCCCATACCTTGGCCGCACTCCCCTGACGGCTGGCTTTTTGACCAATGCGTACTCCCTCGGGATTGTATCCTTGGGCGCCAAAAGGAGAAGTGCCCATAGTGCCAATCCATTTGTTGCCTCCCTGGTGGCGCTCTTGTTGTTCTTCCATCAATTGACGGAACCGCTCCATCAAGGCCTCAATTCCGCCCATTGCCTCAATCATTGCTTTTTCTTCCTCGGTAAAGTTTCGAGCTCCTAAACTGTCCAGCCATTCTTTGGGAATTTCTACCAACTCTTCAATAGACTGGCTTTGCACTCCTTGCATAAACATCCCAAACAATTGATCAAACTTGTCGAGATTTTTTTCATGTTTTACCAAAATAGAGCGACTCAAAGCGTAAAAATCATCTACGTTGTAATCAATCACTCGCTTTTTGAGGGCTTCCATCAAGGTCAAATGTTCACGAAGGCTGACTGGTAATCCGTTGTTTCTCAGGAGGTAAAAAAAGTTGATGAGCATTTATTTTTAGTGTTTTAGTCCACAGTTCACGGTTGGCAGTTTTCAATACCAAACTGCCTAAAGTGCATTTCAATGAATGAATATACTTATAACCTGGAAAAAAGAAAAATAGTTGGAATAGTAATGACCAATAGTCATTCGCCTACCAAGTTATGGTTTCATCTGATTCAGGGGCAAATCCAAAAACTCATGACACAGGTCTTTGTCTTTACAATAGTAAGCCAAGGTAGGTTTGCCCTCCTCATCCACACTGATGAATTGCCACACATTGGAAGCGGGAATGGGCAAACCACATACTGAACATTCTTGCCAGCCAGTATTTTCGTTAATTACCCGACTCATCCAGAATGGCTTTGGCAATGATCAAGTCTTCGGGGGTCGTAATTTTGATATTTTCAAAAGCTCCATCCACTAATTTGATCGAGTTTCCGGCTCTTTCAAACACGGTTGCATCGTCGGTCAGGTCAGGCGTTTCTTCTATTTCATAGGCGGCCTTGATGGCGTTGAGCTGAAAGGTTTGGGGCGTTTGCATCAGGCGGAACTGGTCTCGGTTCAGGGCTTTAGTCTGGCCATTTTCAGTCATCGTTCTAATCGAATCTTTGAGCGGGATGGCCGCAATGCCACTGCCATTTTTGGAGGCTTCCATATAACTAAATGCAATCGTTTTGACGGGCACCAAAGGCCTTACCCCATCGTGAATGGCCACTGTACTTTGCATTTCGGGAGCAGTCCCCTCGGGATCGGAAGCAATGGTATCCAACCCATTCTTTACTGATTGAAAACGGGTCCTCCCTCCAGTCACTACTTGGTAGTCGTAGTCAAAGTCATATTTACCCACCAAATGCTGCCAATAGTCTACTTCTCTTTTGGGCAACACCACAATAATCTTGGTAAGCGGAGAATACAGATAAAACCGGGCAATGGTATGCATTAAAATGGGTTTACCATTGATTTCCAAAAATTGCTTGGGGGTATCGTTGTTCATGCGGGTTCCGCTTCCGCCCGCTACTATAATGGCATATTTTGTCATAATTTACCGTCCTAAAATTAACGAAGATAGATTTGGCTTGCTGAATACAAAAATTGGGCAGGAAAACACTTTTTTTTCTATTATTACAGTAATTTAGGAACATGTTCCTTAGTTGATGGTCGACCGTCCACAGTCGGCCGTTGATAGTTGTTGACTCATCATCAAATGGGTATTAAGAACTATCGAACTTATACTATCAAGCATTCGTCTGTCGGCCGTGGACGGTCGACTGTAGACCAAACAAATTATGAAAGCAGCCATCAACGCCGCCAGTGGCGGTTTAGGCGGAGCCATTGCCCAGGCGACCGCTCAACTTTTGGGCAAAGAAAATGTAATTGCCGTAGCCCGTACTCCCGAAAAAGCAGCCCACCTGGGCTTAAAAACCCGAGCAGGTGATTACAATGACAAGGCACAACTGGTAACCGCTTACCAAGGGGCCGAAGTGGTGCTACTGGTATCGAGCAATGCCCCCCCTCAAGAACGAGTTGCCCAACACCGCAATGTCATTGAAGCCGCCATAGAAGCTGGTGCCAAAAGAGTGGTGTTTACCAGTATTGCGGGGGGCATTAGAGGAGGCACCTTTAGCCCCATTGTACAAACAATGCAGGAAACGGAAACTTTACTGGAAAACAGTGACATAGATTGGACCATTGGCCGCAATGGCTTGTATATTGAGCCTGATTTTGAATCGGTGAACCATTATATCAAAGAAGGTAAAATCTCAAACAGTGCAGGAGATGCCAAATGCGCTTACACTTCTCGGGAAGAATTGGGACAAGCCTACGCTCGAATGATGGCCAATGAGGGGCACCGTAGTAAAATATACAACCTCACCGGCCCCGCCATTACCCAACAAGAGCTCACCAATATCATCAATGAAACGTTTGGGGTACACCTCACTTATGAAGCCCTGACAGTAGCCGCTTATGAACAGGATCGAGTAGCCGAATTGGGCGAATTTATGGGTAAAATCATTTCTGGAATTTATGAAGCCATTCACAAAGGAGATTTCGACGTAGATTCGGATTTTGAGACAGTAGTAAGCCGCCCCCACGAAACGGTCAAAGATTTTTTTGCGAAGCACAAGGCTTAGTATTTCTAATTGAGGTGGCCAACTAAAATTTGATTCACTTTTTGTGACATTTTTTTGGCAATCAGGGATTATTCTCTACCTTTGCGTTCCTATCAAAAAGAAACCCAAGCTCACGTGGTGGAATTGGTAGACACGCTATCTTGAGGGGGTAGTGCCTATTACTGGCGTGGGGGTTCGAATCCCCCCGTGAGCACACTCAAAAACTGATAACCCTTTGTAAATCTGTGATTTGCAAAGGGTTTTGTTTTTCGATTTGTCAGAATCGTTGTCAGTTTTCACTTTTAAGTGTAACCTTTCTAATCAAAATTAATCTAGCTGGGTTAAAACATTGTTTTCTTAAAAATAGTATTTTTTTGGGATTTTTCAAATAAGAGATAGTAGTCTATGTTATTGAAAAATCAATAAATGTGATTAAAAACACTTTGAATTATCTTAGACATATCAATGTTTATCTATTGTTAGAAATAGTTCTTGAACAAGCTCAAAATATCAAGAATATGGCAAACCAACACATCAAAACTGATAACAGCCTTTGGATAATTTACTTTATAAGTATTGAAGAGTTGTTTTAGTTTAAGGGTAGGGAAGACTGATTTCGTGACTTGATTACTCAAGTTATTCTCCACAAGTTACAAAACAAGCAACTTATGGAGAATAAACCCTTTTATAGACTTATATAGTATTGACTAAATTATTCTTCAAGCGATCCTAAGCCTCTATTTCTATAAGCTTGAACGGAAATGGTAGCACAATATACCCTCCATAACGAATAAACTCTACATCTAATAAAGGAAAGAACTCCTTAGGTTGCACTTTACCTTCTATTTCTATGATTTTACGCATTTGCATGGCTTTATCTTGTTTATATTCATAGCCATTTTTTGCTCCCACAAAATACTGGGTGTTATCCTTATCATACCAAATACCTTCATATACCTTGAATAGCTTACCTGCTTTTTTTCCTTGTAAATCTATACCACAAAAATTTTTCAAAAAATCTCTAAACTTATCTTCTTGGCTGATCTTAAATATTCCTTTAATTCTATTCTCAGATAACCAACCTGTTCTCTTATTTATACAAACATTTTTTATAGATTAATTTATCTGCCCTTGAGTTCTATTATCTAGCATAATTCTTTCTGCCTCAACACTATTTGCCTCTTGTGGTATTTCTACCTGACTTAAACCGGAAGATGTCAAGTTTTGTAAATGTTGCCACTCTTCTAAATTAAAGTCATATTTTTTGTAAAGCCGCTTTTGATGCCAATGAGTCAAATCCGTCAACATTTTTTTAGGGTTCAAGGATATGCTTTTACCGCTAATTAGATAACAAAAAACATTAGTAGTATAAAATAAAAAAGGGATAAACAACCCAAAAAGATAGGTTTTGGGCTCAAACCAGTCCCAATCACCATTCCATATCCATTTTCCAAGAAAAGATAATGCTACTCCTTGACTAACCACAGCTGTTCCAAATAATATTTTTGACTTCCTTTTTGCTGCTTTAAATAGCTTATTTTTAATCTTTCCTAACCTAGAAGAATATTGATCAACAACTTTTGTTAACTCTGCTTGTACTCTTTCATTTACTCGTTTATTCAAATCATCTTGTGTCGGGATAAGATTTTTAATCACCCAGTCAACATTGTATATAGTGATCAAATTTAAAAAAACATCTGTCTCGGCAAAGTACGGGAAAGATTGTTTGCGATACTTAGTAAAATAGTCTCTAGCTATATCATCTTCTATTTTACCATTTATTATCTTCTCAAAAAGGTATAAGCTCATTTTTTCAGGGATAGTATTATCTGGGTTTTGTTCTATCAATTGGCGAAAAAAATGAACAGCCTCTTTATGACTATTTTTTTTTGCTTTGATGGCCAAGATGTCAAATAGCCACTTTTTATACTCATCTATCCGTTGAATATGTACCAAGCCTACCCAAACGCCCAATAAAGCAATATCATCTAGAACGAAAGAAGAATGAATATCCCACTCTCGCCCCTGAAGGCGAACCAATCCTTCTAAAAAACCATCTTCCAGCTCTGAATTATTATTTCTTGTAATTATATAACCTTGAGCAGCTATATTTTTATAATCAGTTTTTCCTTTTACTAAGATTTCAAGGTCATCACTATTAATCTCGACATAACCGCTAAATAAATAAAAAGCAAAAGTTTTGATCAAAATAGAATTATGAATGTTCTGTGCAATATATTCTTCAAATTTTGAAATAATCATAGGAACCAAGCTTTATATTTTAACTTCATCAAACTACTACTGTTCCAACCTTCAGTCTCCCGGAGACTACCTAATAAATCTGCGATTTGGTTTGAATAATCGATAGTGATGGGGTGTGAGGCTGGAAAAAAACTACGCCAAGAAATGTACGAAAATTTATATATCTGCTTGACCAAATATGGTAAACTCTTAAATGTTGATTTCTTGTGCAATTTTATAAGAACAGGAGCGGACAAACCATGTAAATGAGTTTTAATTTCATTTGGACCAATTAATTGAAGTAAACAACTATATTGGTCTAGTTGCAAGGCAGTTCCTCTGTTAGGTTGCCATACCCCTTTTAATTTTTTATCATTTCTATAATCAGGCCTGCCACCTTGTGTTTCATCAAATAACAGATAAGGGTGATGATCAGAAATCGTTATATAAGCATACTGTACCTCAAAATCCTTTTGTAGTTCATTGACAACTTTTTCTATACTATCTATTTCATCATCACGAAAAGGCTTAAAAACATGGAAAATCAAGCGTAAGGTATCCCCTTTTTGCCAATTATTCTTTTTTCTTATATGGTTGATGTTAGTATTCAAACTTTGTAACAACTCATCCAGGTAATCCTCGAATGGAACATCTTTAGACGTATTACTTAGTTCATAACTTCCATCACCAGAGAACATTGTGGTGATGCCAACAACTCTTTTTTTATTAACAAATCTATCTTCCTTAAATACTTTATTTCCAATACCTACTATTAATTCATGGTCAATATTCGGGTCAGTTTGTATTGTCATGCTCCCGTCTAGTTGCACCCACTCTAAGGTAGAGAAAACACAAAAA
>CALDJV010000510.1 GCA_937899305.1 uncultured Cytophagaceae bacterium | reverse complement strand
AGCGTCCGCTTGTGCTACCTCGATCACAAGCGGACGCTTGCGCTATTGAGGGCCATAGAACAATGAAACCATTATATATTACCTAAAAGCAGTAGAAAGGTTGAACGAAAAGTCGAAACCAGTACCGCCCGAACGGAGCAGTAACGCGGTGAGGTTGTTGGTACCCAAGCCCAAACGGTAATACCCAATTTTGAACGATACAAACGAACCGACCCCAAAGCCAGTATAGCCTCCGCTGGTGGCCGAAAAGCCAAAATTCATCTGTTGGCCCAAGTTATGGCTGTAAGCTGCGGTAAAACTTGGACGCGCCGTAGAAATGCCATATTCACCAAAGCCCTGCATGTAAGTCAGGAAAAAATGATGCTTGTTAAACTTCCGTCCTTTTTTGTCGATGCGGGGTACCTTGTATTCCGCTTGCAACATTACCCGGGTAGGCAAGGGAATCGAGAACCGATCAAAACTATTTTGAGGCTCAAAATTACTCGTCAGACTATCCAAAATGGCGTTGGCTCCCTCGAAGTTGGCATCCGAAAAATCTCCTGGAATGGTGATTCCGTTGAACTGGGTACTAGCATTGAGCGAATAGTTGACCACGTTTTTTCTAAAGCCTACTGCCCCCACATCCAACAAAGAAAAAGTACCCACAAAGCGATCTTGAATGGTGACTGTAGTACCCAAATCGATGCCAAATCCGCTGCCTTGAGCTTGCAAAAAGGTATTGGCCGATGGGTTGTCCAATTCTATGAAGTTGCCCGCCGTATCTACCTGCAAAGGCGTGCTAATGTTCACCAAATAGTCGGCGTTGACGTTGAGGGTTCCTCCTTGAGTAGGATCTTGAGTAAGTACGTTGAACTGGGCTCGTTTAGAACGAATGGCGGCAATGCCCTGTAAATATTTCAAGCGTACCCCGGCCCTTACTTTTACGTCCAGCCCTTGATAAATCGGCATCGCTGCTCCCAAGGCAAATTCTCTGAGCCAATAGCCATTGGTAGACAAGTTGCCCAAATCTACCTCCCGGTTCAAAAACTCCGGACTACCATTGCCTCGCCACACAAAAGCGGCCAGTTCTTTGGGTATCCGAGTACTGATGGCAGCTCGTTCCAAGATATCAAAAGAAATGGTCACAATTTCATCCCTTTTGATGACTGGAATGTCGGCCAAGTCGGGGTTGTTCATATCCATTACCTCGGTTTTTCGGTTGATTTTGAAAGAAAAACCAAAAACCTGGGCTTGCAAACCAGCCCCAATGATGTTTTTATTTTTAAATCGTCCAATGAACTCCTCAATGGTTGCACCATCGATGGTATTGCCTCCATCTATCAAATACTTTTGAAAGTCCTTGGCATTCAGGCGGTTATTACCTGCCCAAGTATACAAGTTGAACATAGGCAGGGGCAAGGGCAACCCAGTAATGTCAAAATTAGTGTAAGTATCTCCTAGCTTGGCCGGATTGAGACGAGCCGCCTCGCGATGATAGTGGCTTCCGTAGAGTACTGCTGGGTTGTTTTGAGCCAAGCCTGAGGTAGCAAGACCCGTGCATAAGATTCCAGTAAATATTGAAAATAGTAATAATTGCCGCATCATAAAATTCGTTAAATGCAAAATTTTAATTGCTTTGAATAAGTGTAAGTTAGTTTCCTTTGATTTTCAAGGTCAAATCAGCCACCAGGTTGTATTTCAGCTTGGCGGTATTGTCTATCCTGCGGTTTTGAGTTGTAGGATTGAATGTTGCAACGATCTGAAGTTTTTTGGCATTGACCAAACTATTGATAATGGTTTGGGAGCTTATATTTTCACTGGCATCCTGATTGGCGGTGAGGTTGAGCGTTGGATTGAAAAGGGTGCTGATGACATTATCCGAAGCATCGAGCAAGTTGATGGCCATCACAAAGTCAATGGGTACTTGGTTGTCTAGGTTTACCACCAAATTACCCGATACTTCGTCGGTGTTTTGATCCAGCTCAGTGTCAAAGTCTACCGTGGTTTCAAATGTATTGGTGGTGCCCGCCACAAACTGAATGTAATCTACCGTAGGGGGGGCAAACTGGAGCCTCAATTCAATTTGAGAGTTGTCGGTAATGGTAACGGGGGAGTTAGAGGCCACCGTGTTGAGATTGGTAAGACTGGCCCGGAAAGTATTTTTAATCACGGCCGCACTTTGGGTGATATTGACATCAATGCTTTCGCCGGGGGCCACGGTACGGTCAATGGTTTGTTGTATAAATGGGGTGGTTTCTCCGTCGTTGGTGAGGGCAATGACTACCCCCGAGGCCATCGTAACGGGCATGTCGTTGCGTAGAGTTACCGTAATTTGTACATCAGATACTCCTACTTCATCTATGATGTCAGTGTCGGATACTTTGGTAGGGTCAAGGATAAAATTAAAAGCACCAAGCGCGGGCAAAGAGGGGAGTGAGCCACGTTGGGTGCCAAATACGTCACTTGCCGAAATAATAAAGGCATCTGAAATGTCTTGAATATCAGGCTGTTGAAATACGCCCAATTCTCCGTTGACCAGCGGGCTTACGATGCGTGGTTGCCAGTCTACATTTACGTCATTGTTGAAAGTACAAGACACGAAAGTCAATAAAAAGCCAATGCTCCATAA
>CALDJV010000509.1 GCA_937899305.1 uncultured Cytophagaceae bacterium | reverse complement strand
TAGATTTAAAAATATAACATACTACTAAGTTGACAGCATTGAGCGTCCGCTTGTGCTACTACATCCAATCACAAAAGTCCGCTTGAGCCAGGATGGGGCGAACTCATAGACACACGCGGAGCCAAGACGAAAAAACCAACGAATACCAAGTGCATTCCCTCATTTCGACAAAAAAACTTACCAATCGCGCCAAAAAAATGGTCGAAACTTCAGGCTTTCTGGAGAATGTTATGTAAATTTATAGAATGTTTATTTACAGGTAGTTAGCTATTTTTGCTTATCTGATGATAATTTACTTCATGAACTACCATTCCTCTACCTCGCCCCACATTCCCCGAATGTGGTCGTCCCGAACGCAGTTGAGGGACCTGGTTCTGGGCAACCACTTGGTGAATCCAACCAGATGCTTCGGCAAGCTCAGCATGACCAAAGAGGCAGGACGTTTTGGTATTTTATGGCTTTCCATTTTACCAGGCTGGCGCAAGCGTCCTCGCTTGTGATCCATCCGTACTGATAGACACACGCGGGGACGCGTGCGCTAGCGGAGGACCTGGTTTTGGGTAATCACTAGGTGAATTCGCCAGATGCTTCGGCAAGTTCAATATGACTAAATACATACGATTGAGTGTTTTGTAATCAGTTGATTATATAAAAACGTCATCAATAACAATAGCGACCCTCCCTGAAAACCATGACCGAATGCTTTTTAAAATTTACAGTTCCTCGGCAGGATCGGGCAAAACCTACACGTTGACCCGTGAATACCTCAAGTTGGCGCTCAAGGCAGAAAACGCCCATAATTTTCGCTTTATTTTGGCCATTACCTTTACCAACGACGCCGCCAACGAAATGAAAGAGCGGATTGTAAAAGCATTGCAGGGCTTTGCCCAACCCGAAACCCTGACCGACAAGGCCCGCCAGGGCAGCGACGAATTGCTGCAAAGCATTGCCGACGAACTGGGCCTCAAAGCGTCGTTGTTGCGTCAACGGGCTCGCCAGGTATTTACCAAAATCATTTACAACTACAGCGATTTTGCGGTGAGCACCATCGACCGTTTCGTAAACAAAATCACCACTGCGTTTACCCAAGAGCTCGACATTCCCTACAACTACGATGTAGACCTGGACACCGACAAAATGCTGGAAACCGCCATTGACCGGGTGCTGGACAAAGTAGGCCGCGAAAACAAGGAAAACATTTCTCAAATATTGGTAGACTGGGCCGAAAGCAAGGCCGAGGAGGGGAAAAACTGGGGTCAAATTGCCCCCGAACTGGCCGAGTTTTCCCGCGACCTGATGAACGAACGGTCTTACAATTACCTCAATCAATTGCGGAAACTGAGCGTAGAAGATTTTCAGCAAATCAAGGAAGAATTATTGAGTTATAAAAAGAACCTCAAAAGCCAAATCATAGCCATTGCCGGGCAAAGCATTGACCTGATGCAAGCCCAAGGAGTGGCGGTGGCCGATTTTTACCAAAAAGCCAAGGGGGTAGGGGGGTACTTTCAAAAACTGTCGTCGGGCAAAGACCTGGACAAACCCGCCAATAGCTACGTGCAGCAGGCCCTCAACAACGACAAGTGGTATTCCAAAAAAAGCCATCCCGGCATAGATGCCATTGCGCCTTCGCTCAAAAAAGACATTTTTCATCTGGAGCAAACCAAAAACCTCTACATCTTGGTGAGCCTGATTGTGCCCCAGGTATACAAAATGGCCCTGATTCACGAGGTAGAAATGGAACTGGAAGAACTCAAAACCGAGAACAATTCCATCCACATTTCGGATACCAACAAGAAAATTGCTGAGATCATTTCCAACGAACCAGTGCCTTTTATTTATGAACGGGTGGGCGAAAAATACGATCATATTTTGATTGATGAGTTTCAGGATACCTCGGTGCTGCAATGGCAAAACTTGCTGCCTTTGGTAGAAAACAACCTGGCCGAGCAAAAATTCAACCTCATTGTGGGCGATGCCAAGCAGGCCATTTATCGCTGGCGAGGCGGAGAAATGGAGCAGTTGGTGCATTTGTATAAAAACAACATCGATGCCCTGCTGAAGCCCTCGTTGATGCAAGAAAATACTTTTGACCTGCTACGCGATCGCTACGATACTTTGAGTTACAATCATTTGGCGGCCCAACTGAAGCACAATTACCGCAGTACCCAAGAGGTGATCGAGTTCAACAATAGTTTTTTCCGAGAATTGGTAGAAGTACACCAGGAGCATTACCCACTGTTGGCCCAAATCTACGACCAGGATTTCGAGCAAGCGGTACCACCCCAAAACACCAAGACTGGGGGACACATAGAAATCCAGTTCGTGAATAAAGATACCTACCGTACCGATTCCCTGGAGCACATTTTGGTGACGGTTTCTACTTTGCTCAACCAGGGTTTTGCCAAAAAAGACATTGCGGTGCTGACTCGTAGCAACGTAAATGGACAAGAAATCGCGGTGTTTTTGAAGAGCAAGGGGTTTCCGGTCATTTCTCAAACTTCGTTGTTGTTGGCCAGCGACGAAAAGGTGCATTTCATTGTGGCTTTCCTGAAGCTGATTAAAACTCCCCACGATCGTTTGTTGCGTTCCGAAGTCCTGTATTTGTTTTATCGGGTAGTTAAGCGGGTCACCCCCGACGACATCATCAACAATGCCATCAAGCAACTCATTACCCAACCCATTGCCGAGTTTTATGCCCACCTCAATAACGAGGGGTACGAGATCAACCAGGGGACTTTGCAACAATTGGGGGTATACGAGCTGGTAGAAAAATTGGTGGAGATTTTTGATCTGTTTGCCCAGCAAAGCAAGTTGGAGTATTTGTTTCGGTTTATGGATTTGGTGATTGAGTTTAACTTGCAAAAAAACACCACTTTGACCGACTTTTTGGAATATTGGGAGGACAAAAAAGAGGTGGTCAGCGTGAATACCCCCAAAAACGAAGACGCCATTACGATTACCACCATTCATAAGTCCAAAGGGCTGGAATATTCGGCGGTGATTTTGCCTTTTGTAGATTGGGAATACACCCCCCGACGCAACGGTACGATGTGGGTACACCTGCCCAAAGAAGAATTTACTTTCAAAAACTCCAACAACTATCTGAGCGCCTCGGTGGTGTCCATCAACAAAAAACTGGCCCAAACCGTGGTATCCGAGCAGTACTACAGCGAAATGGAGAAGACTTTCATCGAGAATTTCAATTTGTTGTACGTGGCCTTTACCCGAGCGGTAGACCGCCTGTACATCTTTTCTCGTCTCGAGAATTTTGCCTCCAAAAATCCCCCCAAACGGGTGAGCACCCTGTTGTACGAATACCTGTTGTTCCGGGAATTTTGGGAAGAAGGCATCACCAATTATCCCATCGAAATGGGTGAATCCAAGGAGCAGAAAAACCGCCCCGAGGACGATGATGTATACTTCTACATCGATGATTTAGTGTCTACCGACATCCACAAAAGAGTAAAAGCCAACAAGCGACGTTGGTCGGCTTTGCCCAAAAAAGAAGACAACCCGCCTGCCGAAACCGAACCCACTGAACAATTGTCCGAAGAAAGTAGTTGATTTTTTTATTGTTATATGGCTAAATGGTTCCGCCTACGGCTTATTGTTGCGCGAAGCGATGATTAGATTCTTAATTTCGCAAATATGATAATAGCTAAGCCGAGCCTTGGCGAAGCTAATTATTCCGCTTTGCGCTCACTTTTCACTTTACGTTTTTCATTTTTCACTTCACTGTTACCAACTCCTAACTTAAAAAACTATGGACTGTCGACTGTGGACTAAAAAAACTACCAACTAAAAAAAAACTCACCTCCATTCCGTCACCTCTCCCTTGTCCTTGCTCAGCATCTCGGCTGGAACGTTTTCCTGAATGTGTTTGAATAGCAGGTTGAGCAGCTTGCTCTTGGCAAAATTACGCACGTACACCAGACTGACTTCCCGTAAAGGCGTGATCTGATCAAACTTTCGAGTTTGGGCTTTTTTGTGGTCAGGCAAATCAGCAATGGCCAGTTCGGGCAACAGGGTGAAGCCGCCTTCTACCTCTACCATCTTTTTGAGCGTTTCCAACGAGCCACTTCGGTAGCTAAAAGTCTGTTGTTTTTGAGCTTCTTCTTGATAACCACATAAATTGGCCACCTGACTATGAAAGCAGTGCCCATCGTTGAGCATCCAAAGATCTTGTTGGGCAATGTCGCGAGGTTGTAAGTGCTTGCTCTGGAGAATGGAGTGGGCCTGGTTAGAATACACCATAATTTCTTCATAAAACAGCGGTTTTTCTACGATGTTTTTTTCGTGGAGGGGAGTCACCAGCAGTCCCACATCCAAAATATCCTTTTGCAGGTGGTCTATGATTTCTTCGGTAAGTAATTCGTGTACCAATAACTGAATGTCGGGGAACTCTCGGGTAAAACTACCGACAAACAAAGGCAATAAGTAAGGGGCCAAAGTAGGAATAATGCCGATTTTGAGTTCACCGTTTACCTTGTTTTGAAAACTCTGCACAATGTCTTTGATCTTACCTGACTCACGTAACGTTACCCGAGCCTGGTCTATGATGAGTCGGCCCACGTCGGTCGGAATCACGGGTTGTTTGCTACGGTCAAAAATCATGACGCCCAAGTCTTCCTCCATTTTTTTGATTTGCATGCTGAGCGTAGGCTGGGTGACAAAACAATTTTCGGCAGCGGTAGCAAAATGGCGATAAGTGTCTACCGCAACGATATATTCTAATTGGATAAGGCTTACCATAAACAAAAAAGTATAGGTTACTTCTATAACAACATAACAATTATTGATTTGATCTATGTGTCTATAAGATTTAAATTTGTGATAAATAAAATCTATTATTAATTAACAAAGACAACTTCAAGCACTTTTTTCAAGGAAGAAAACACAAAGATCATGAACACAACTGAGTTAAATTTAATCGGATTAGATATAGAACAATCAAGTAAATTAGCCGATCGTCTCAACGAACTATTGGCCAATTTCCAACTATATTATCAAAATTTACGGGGCTTACATTGGAACATCAAAGGTAAAAACTTCTTTGAGCTACACACCAAATTTGAGGAACTATATCGGGATGCTCAAGAAAAAATAGACGCCATTGCAGAGCGTATTCTCACTTTAGATTTTGTGCCGCTGCATACTTTTTCGGACTATTTGGCGGTGGCTCAGATCAAAGAAGGCAAAGGCATCTTTCAGGATACAGAAGCAGTGGAGATGATTTTAAGTAGCATCAAAACGTTGATTGAGATTGAACGTTGGGCGTTGCAAACCGCTTCCAATCTCAACGATGAAGGAACCGCAACCTTATTGAGTGATTTTATTGCAGAGCAAGAAAAAACAGTTTGGATGTTTTCTTCTTGGTTAAAATAATCTATGAACCCAAGCCGACTCAATGTAGTCGGCTTTTTATTTGCCTTGTTGTTATGAACCTAAATCAAATTACCGTATCTACCCACGATATGTCCCAATCGGTGGCTTTTTACAAAACCTTGGGCCTGGAGCTCATCGTGGACACCCCTCATTATACCCGATTTTTGGTACCTGAGGGCAAGGCTACTTTTTCGGTATCGCTTACCGAAGAAACAATTCAGTCACAAGGAACCACAGTATACTTTGAGTGCGAAAACCTGGATGCAACCGTAGCTGAACTACTGGCCAAGGGCCTCGAGTTTACCGAACCTCCTACCGACAAAAGTTGGTTATGGCGAGAAGCGCATTTGCACGACCCAGCAGGGAATGTGATATGTTTGTACCATGCGGGCGAAAATCGAGTCAATCCTCCGTGGCGGGTAGGTTAGTAGTTCGTAGTCAGTAGTTGGTAGTTTTGTTTAGTCGATAGTCAATGGTCCATAGTCCACGGTTTTCTCTAGTTGGGAGTTCGTAGTTAGTAGTTGGTAGTTTTTTTTATGTGTATGCCTAAAATAGGTTGACCAAAATTTGACCATTAGACACTTCCAAATAAATTGAGTTGATTTGTATTTTTACAAGAACCACTTGTTCTAGTAAAAATACTCATTTCCTCTCTTTGATCCCAAACAATAGTTTTGAGATAAGCCTCATATTCATTAGGAGTTTTTCCCTTAAGAGAATTGTGAGACCTGTTGTTGTAATTTTCCACCGCCTTTTTAAGGAATCTTACCAAGGCTTTGAAATTCGTTATTTCCCATCTTTTTAGGTATTCATTTTTGATTGTACCGTTTACCCTCTCAATATGAGCGTTTTCCAGTACCTCTCTGCACATGCTAATTTTAATACCAAACTCAGCAAGCAAACGTGTATAATCTTCACTGATGTACTGACTTCCTCTATCAGAGTGATGAATCAAATTCCCCCGGTAATCGGAAACTCCTCTCAAATTAAGCGCCTTCTCTAATGCACTTATATTGTTAGAAGCCCTCATATGATCAGCCACAGAATAACCCACTATCTTTCGGGAATATACATCTAGGATCAACACAATATAATAGTGCTTACTTCCGATGTTAAAATAAGTGATGTCACTACTCCAAATCTGGTTGACATCTGTAAACTTCTTATCCCTTAGCAAATTCGGATAGCTATAACGTTTAGTACTCCAGGTAGTGCGCGTTGGATTAGCAACAGCACGTAAGCGTAGCCCCTCCTCCATCCCTAGCGAAATAAATGCATCACGACCAATACCCTCGGGTTGAAACTGATTGTACATTTTTCGTAAACCCATGCCAGGATGTAAAGTTCGTATTTGATGCATTAATCCGATATAAAGACTGCGTTTATCAGAAATTAAACGCTCACGAGTCACTGCTTGGGCATGTGCCTGCTTACTGATACCACATAAAAGATAAAGATATTTCATCGGATAATTCAACTCTTCGGTGTTTGACTTGAACCATTCGATGACTTGGGTTCGTACTTTTTTTTTAGGTCAAACCCGACCTCATCACTGGCCACTTCCAATGTTTTATTTAAGTAATCTATCTCAAGTTGTTTTTGTCCGATGATACGCTCCAGCTCCGCCACCTGATGAAGGAGCTGTTGAGTTTTGAATGCTTCGCTTTCCATCTCTACTACATGTTTTACTCCTCTTTCCAAAGAAGAATATTTGTATAACCATTTGTAAATTGCCGAACGACTCACATCATAAAGATCGCTGATTTGCTGGACAGTGACCTCTTTTTTTAAAAGTTTTTGTATTTTAGAACGTTTAAATTCTTCACTAAAATGACGATTTGAATTTCGTTGCTTATCGAAAGTTGAACTTTTCTTAGATGATTTTTTTTGTTTTGACATTATTAGTTGACTTTGAGAGGTCAACCTATTTTAGGTACTGACA
>CALDJV010000508.1 GCA_937899305.1 uncultured Cytophagaceae bacterium | reverse complement strand
TAAGTAATACAGTTATGAGGAGCTTTTATACAAGCCCAAACTCAATAATGTATACACCTCACCAGCAATAGGTTGTAGGGGGGAAGCATTTCAGGTGTATCAACCTGACAAAAAGTGTCATGAACCTGTGATTTTACTGTCTTAACGATTGAGCCAATTTTTGAACGCCTGTGCCCGCTCAATACTCACTATAGGGGCTTTTTTCGGGATAGGTACCAATCCCAACTTTACCCGTCCTCTGGTATATTTTTGCATTTGTTGGATGGCGCCAAAGTGAACAATAAATTGGCGGTTAATCCGAAAGAAATCCTCCGGATTTAATATACTCTCCAAAGTATCCATGGTATAGTCTACAATAAACTGTTCCTTTTGTCGGGAAACCAATATGATGTACCGTTGATTAGCCTGAAAATAAGCAATATGACTGGTCGTAATAGACTTAATTCGCTCTCCCACCTGAACCATAAAGCGCTGTTGATAATTGACTTGAACACTTTGTTGGTTTTGTAAATGATGCAGTAATTGTTCATATGGTATTGTGGAGGCTTGGGCGTGTAGGCTAGTATATTTATCAAGGCTTTTTTGTAATTCCTCCTTTTGAATGGGCTTGATTAAATAATCAATGCTGTTTACTTTAAAAGCCCTGATGGCATAGGCATCAAAAGCCGTTGTAAAGATAACCGGTACCTGTAGTTTAATTTGTTCAAATATTTCAAACGCGACCTGATCGCCTAGGTTAATGTCCATAAAAATAAGTTGTGGGGTATTATTTTGCAGCCAGGCTACCGTTTTTGCTACTGTAGCCAGAATAGCCTCTACTTGAATCTGAGGATTGATTTCAGTCAATAATGTACATAAACTTTGCGCCGCCATTGGTTCGTCTTCTACTACAATTACTTTCATAAGCTTAAGGGTAATTTAACGGTAAAATCAGTCGTACTTTCTATAAATTCAGGTTGTTCTTTGCCAATCAGTTTGTAACGTTCCTTGATGTTTTGCATACCTATATGGGTAGAATCTATGATGTGTACTGCTTTTTTCTGAAGGTTATTTTGAATCACCAGTTTTCGGGCTTCTTCAAAGATATGAATATGCAAAGGAGCCTGTTCGGAGATTTGATTGTGTTTTACGGCATTTTCCAGGGTAATTTGCAGGGCCAGAGGGGGCAATGATACCTGCGATTTGTCGGTGCTTATTTCACAATCAATTTTAAGGCCATCACCAAAACGAATTTGTTGAAGATCAAGGTAAGCTTCGCAGAGTTTGAGTTCTTCTTCTAAACTTACCGTGAGGTTATTTTTGAGCTCTAATACAAACAAATACAATTGAGAAAACTTGAGGGTAAATGCGTGCGCTTTTTTGCTGTCTTGTTGGATCAAGCTCGCCAAAGCATTGAGACTGTTGAGCAAAAAATGAGGATTTACCTGGTGTTTGAGGTATTCAAATTGTGAAATTATATTTTGTCGTTTGAGCTTTTCTTTGGCAAGGCGTGTACGCTGGCGCTGGGTAATAAACAACCACCCCGCTACGATCACCAGTAATAAAATCACAATACCCCCTGAGATTAATAAATTACGTTTTTGTAGCGCTGCATTTTGCAATAGGCTGGTATTGAGCTCATCTTTTTTGGCCAAGAGCTTAATTTCCTGTTGACGGTTTTTTTCCTGAGCCTGAAAATCTCTAGCTTGTTGCGTTTTTTCCAAAGCTATTTTCTGGATACTTGCCTCTCGCTTTTGTTGTGCTTGATGAAACAACAGGGTTTGTAAATGTTGGCCCTTTTGCAGCAATTCTAAATTGGCTTGTTTCAATTGGACAGAATCCCTTTGTTTGGCAAGACTTAGCGTGAGCAAGGCAATACTATCTTGTTTTCGTTCGGTTTCGTAGATTGTTTTAAGCTTTTCCATTTCCTTCAACTTGGTAATATTGAGTACCGAATCTTGGTATGAAATGTACATTTGTTGAAGTTCATATGCTTTTTGGTAGCGCTCCTGCTGATAATAAAGATTGCTCAACACATTTAATGACCCAAGCACATGTCGTTTTAGTCCTAGTTTTTGGGCCATGCGATAACTTTGCTGAGCGCAGGCCAGTGCGGTATCCAGTTGCTGGGTGCGTTGGTAAACATCCGATAGATTGATAAGAGTGAGACAGACCCCCTCTTGGTGTTTGATTTTCTGATGTTTGATGAGCGCTTTTTGGTGATAGCGGAGGGCAGTAGCATATTGTTTTTGCTTGAACGCAAGCATGCCCAGATTAGACAAGTTAATGGCCCACCCTTTTTGTATCTTTAGCTTTTGGTTTATTCTCAAACATCGTTTATAGTGATGCTCAGCAATGGCGTATTTTTTTAAGGCCTCATACACTTCCCCTAAGTTGTTCAAAGCAATGGCCTGACCTTTTAAGTTTTGTAACTTTTGGGCTATTTTAAACGCTTTTTGGAAGTAGGCAATTGCTTCGTCGTAGTTTTTCAGGTACTGTTCCAAAATACCTATATTACTATAAGAAACACCTTCCCCTTTTTTATCCCCGGTCTTTTGCCGGATACGCAATGCTTTTAAGTGATAAACGAGGGCAATTTTATATTGTCCCCTCATTTTATATAGATTTCCTAAATTATTTTGGACACTCGCTATTCCGAGAGGACGCTTGAGGCGTTGGTTGATGGCCAAAGCATTTTGATATACTTCAATGGCTTGGTTGTAATTACCCGCATTGTAATGTATGATCCCGATATTATTCAATATCATTGCCTTTCCTTTATCATCTTTCGCTTGGTCGTAGTACTCGAGGGCTTTTGTAAAGGCTTGCAATGCTTGCTGCGATTGATTTCTGATAAGGTGAGTAACTCCGATGTATTTGATGGCTTCAGCCTCGTAGTGAGGAGAACGATGTTTTTGCGCGAGCACCAAGAGTGTATTGGCCCAATAGAAGAAAGAGTCAATCTTGCTTTGACGGTAATACATTCGGGCAGTTTTATTGGCTTTCAAAATGCTTTGAGGGATTTGCCTTGGGGTGGCTGCATCTTGAGCTACCAGATAGTGAGCGAAAAGACACCAAGCCAAGGCGAGCCAAAGCGCTTTTTTATAGATTAAGATATTTAACATGATGGTGGGTTAGTTAGTAAATGGTGGTATGGATATATACAAAAATAGGTGTAAATAGTTGTATTGACACATAAAAAAGATCAGAATAGATATAAGCGTTGTTTTTGAAGTTCAAGGGCTGCTTCACGCTCAATCACTCGAGCCAGTGTATGAAATGTCAAATAATACACCCTTGGGTGCAAAAAGGTACTTTGTTTAGAAGGTAGTTTTACTAGGGGTGATAAATAGGATAAAATAATGGGGTAATATACGGCCTCAGAAACGGGTTGGTTAGTAGTGCTTGTGATCTATATGAATCGAGTAACTTATGAAATAATTTCAGTAAAAATATGGCATTAAATTACAATTTTGTTCAAATACTTGAAGCAGGAAGACTTGCGCTCTCTGAAAGGCCTAAGGTGAAGGAAATCAAGGGTTTAGTAAGTACGGACTGTCATCAAATTGTTATCATTTTATCAGTAAAAGATCGCCCTCAAAATATTGGAGTAGAAGCCGAAGCCTGTGGTGTACAATGGCAATGGCTCAAAGTAGCCAATGCCAGTAAAATCACCGATCAAGAGCGTTTATTATTCAAAAGCATGGTACACACCATTTATAAAGCCATTTTAGACAATCAATCTGTTTTGGTGCATTGTTCGGCAGGGCTACACAGAACCGGAATGTTTGCCTATGCCTTACTTCGACACGCAAATTTAGATAGAGAAGAAGCACTTGAGGTAATTAAACAAATGCGACCAGTTACTTGGGAAGCATTGGAAGAAAAATACCTCACCCTTGCCGAAACGCTCTATTAGAAGATAGACAGGGTGGGTGTTGAACAAGTTAGTATGAAATGGTTAAATTGTTCCGCTTCGCTCATTGTTTTATTGCTAAAGCTCTCCTGACGAAGGAAGGATCTTGCGCGAAGCGATGATTATTCTATTGTTCCGCTTCGCTCATTGTTGCATTGCTAAATGGTTGCGCAAAGCGCTATAATAATTAACGCGAGTTAACGGGTTAATTAACTCATTACCAGCGAAATATATGCTTTTACAATGCGATTTTTCGCTTAACTGAAATTCAGACTGGTATTTTTTTGATACAATTTCTGCAAAAACCTTAATAGCATATGTTACAGAGGGATTATGCTTGTATATAATCAAGTTGAAAATCGTTAACTCGCGTTAATTATTGATTTTTGATTGTTCCGCT
>CALDJV010000507.1 GCA_937899305.1 uncultured Cytophagaceae bacterium | reverse complement strand
TTACTGATAATGAGGAGGATGAACGTTTAAAGTATGCCGTTTCTTTGGTAAAACAAGGCAATGTAGAAATTCTCAGTTCAAAACGTTTGGATGGAGGGTTGACGGAGTATGTGATGGGAGTTCAGGGTAAAAACTTCTACAAGCCGGTCATTCACCTCGACCTTGACGGACGTATCAAGTTTGCCGAATGTACTTGTAGTTTTTTCCGCCGCAATAAACTTCGCCAAGGCCCTTGCCCTCACATTATGGCGAGTGTGATTTATATCTCAAAGAATAGTTAAGACTTCTATTGTTGAATTGCTCAATGGTTCCATGGTTGTGTGATACCAAGCACAACCATGGAGGCATATGCGTAGCAAAACATAACCATCTTATAAGTACCTAAAACTTACTAACAAACACGATTGAAATGGCAGATACTAATCAAACTACTAACTGGAGGGAAGAGCTCAGACAAGTCGGAAAACAATATTTTGAGATTCAGGAAATGATTCGGATGGGGTTCTTGAAAATGCCTCAGGAAGAACTTCAAGCGCTCAAACAAAAATATACCGAACTCAATAAAGTCAATGCCAAACTACGCAAACTCAGCAAGGAGCTGGAGGGCCTCGAGGACATTACTCCGCTGATCAAGGAGATCCGCAAAAACCGCATTGAACGGGTACGAGCTGCCCGTGCCATTAAAAAAGTCGAAAAAGCCCAACGAGAAAAAGAACGCAAAGCTGAAATTGCCCAGCGAAAAAAAGATACGCCTTATTATTTGGGAGAAGGGGTGTCGGCCGGACTCAAGTTTGAAGGTACCGACGAAGCCAAGCTTCAAGAGACGGGTTTGCCCATTATTCACAATGTCAAGGATTTATCGGAACTCACCAAAATGCCCCAAAGCGATATTTTGTGGCTTTCTTATCATCGTAAAGCGGCTTCTATTGACCATTACAGTCGTTTTCAGATTCCAAAGCGTAAAGGAGGGTTCAGAACCATTGCTTCGCCCAAACCCAAAATGCGTACTGCTCAACAATGGATTTTGGACCATATATTGAGTAAAGTTCCCACCCACGAAGCAGCCATGGCTTTTCAGGCCGGAAAATCGATTGCCGATAATGCCAACCTTCACCTCAATGCCGAAATCTTGATTCGAATCGACTTGAAAGATTTCTTTCCTTCCATCAAATTTGGACGGGTAAAGGGTCTATTCAAATCGTTTGGTTATAATGAAGGGATTTCTACCGTGTTTGCCCTCATTTGTACCGATGCTTTGCGTCTGAGTGCCAAACTCGAGAATAAACAATACTTTGTGGCCTTGGGTGATCGTTATTTACCACAAGGGGCTTGTACTTCGCCTAGCATTACCAATTTGATTTGCCGCAAACTGGACAATCGTTTGAGTAAATTGAGCGACACGCTTAGTTGGAAATACACCCGTTACGCGGATGATATGGTGTTTTCTTCCCCTCAAAAAGATGCGGAACTGAAACATATTTTGGGGCTCTCGAAGAAAATCATTGGCGAGGAAAATTTTGAAGTTCACCCTGATAAAACCATGGTCATGCGTGGTCATCAACGCCAAACTGTGACTGGCGTAGTGGTCAACAACGATGAAATCCGTATTTCACGGCGCGATATTCGTAACTTTCGGGCGTTTTTGCACCAATACGAAAAGGAGGGCCACGAGGTGATGACCAAAAAACTGGGCAAAGATGCCACTGCTTACGGACGGGGTTACTTGGCTTTTGTACATATGATTAACTCAGGACAAGCTACCAAATTTGTAGAGAAATATTCGTGGCTAAAGAAATGAAACGTTGACCCAAGCAAGCATAGCGATTTCGAAGGTTCAATTGGCGCTTGACTCTCGAAATCGTTATCTTAATACATCAACTTTAACAACACTATGAAAAACGAAGAAAAAATTATTGAACTTCTTACCGAAGTATTACAAAAAGTAGATGGTTTGGATACCAAAGTAGGTCAATTAGATACAGAAGTAGGTGGTTTAGGTGCTAAACTAGATCGCTTGGACACAAAGGTAAACCGCTTAGACACCAAAGTAAACCGTCTAGAAAATAACCAAAAATCACTCATCAGTGCGGTGGCTCGCCACAACACGGTATTGCGAGGCATTGCTGATGATATCCAGGAACTCAAAGGATTGAAAATCAGCGTAGAAGAACTGGAGCGACGGGTAGATGAGTTGGAACGATATACTGGTAAGAAATAATGAGCAATGGGTGGATTACCCTGATTGCTGATCTCAAGTCTACATTTCTAAACCTCAACCCAAATACTTCTTTTCCATCTTTTTATCTTTCTAAAATATCATCAATCTTCTATAAACATCCTATATCCAATTCCCCCTCATACGCATTCTCTGCGCAATGAAATTAATTAGAAACTGACCTTTCGCAGGCCAAAAATTTGTTTATTTCCAATAAATACTAGTTACAAAGTTCAGGTTAAAATGTGAACAACTAGGTTTCATTAAGCCTTTCATTTTTTTCTACAGCAAAAAAAACGAA
>CALDJV010000506.1 GCA_937899305.1 uncultured Cytophagaceae bacterium | reverse complement strand
TCCAGGGTGTCAGTGATCATTTTTTAACGGCTCCACTCCATAAGTTCTTAACGCCTACAAAATAAGGCGAAATGAAAAACGGTAATATTGACGAAATATCTTGAATTAAATTACTGATTATCAGAAAACTGATCTTAAAACTTAGGAATGACATAAAAGAAAATAGCCATTAAAAACTTGAGGATTATCGAAGCAAGTTCGTTGCTTCGCTCGCGGGTGGGTAGACAGCATGGAAGGAGGGGGCATTGGCCTTGTGCGGTGGCATATGCTGTCGAGGGTTTTTTCCTTTATTTTTTGCCCTTCAAAAAATGAAGCCGCCGGAGGCAACCGAGCCAAAGTCAGAGAAAATAAACTAAAATTACTCGCTTACCCTTAGTATAATGACTGTTTAATTAAACAAAATCAAATAAGCGATTATTACCGATAAGATATTAGTTTGTTAAGGAAACAGCATTGGACTATCGACCGTGGACTATGGACCATTGACTATCGACTAAATAAAACTACCAACTACTGACTACGATCTACTAACTAAAAAAACTGTGGACTATCGACCATGGACTATGGACTAAAGAAAACTACCAACTACTGACTACGAACTACTAACTAAAAAACTGTGGACTATGGACCATGGACTTTAGAACAAAAAACTACGAACTACTGACTACCAACTCCCAACTAAAAAACCTACCATTCATAAATTCAAATACACCATTGGTGAATTCAGGGCCTTCAAATTGTGGATGTATGGCTAACTTGTGTCTTCATGTAATACCCATACCATTTTTTTAAAAGAATAACCTATATATCCATGAAACGAATCAAAATACTATTGAGTCTCTTTATTTTAGTGATCATCAGTAGCCAGGCAGTACAGGCCCAAAAGAGTCAAGCAGTGATTGCCGCTACTTGGAAAAACGGCACTTATAAATGTTGGATAAGAGTGCGCTCCACGAGTAAATTTGCCCTTCAAAAAGAACGACAAAAAATTGAGTTTTTTAAGAATAAAGTTGGCGAAGTCTATGAAATAAAATTGATAGAGGGGAAAAGCACCCACCGCTATGAAAAAGATGACAAAGATGTTCAATTTGTAAGGTATTTTACCGACAAAGAGGGCGGTAATTGGAATTTATTTTTTACCACCGACAGAATATTAGTCTTCAAAGCATACATTTCTAACTTTACCGCAGCCCGCGAAATGAAATTGATTGCGGTGATTGGCAAAAAACCCAAAGTAAAGAAGGATGAGAAAGCCTTAGTAGATGGCTTACTCGATAATTGGAAAGTACAAAAGGTACAAGTACAGGCTTACGTAAAAAAAGTAAGAGCGGAGCGGGCTCGCAAAAAGAGAGCTCGTGAAAAACAATTACGCGAAAAAAGAAGCGCTCAATACACCGCTGAACTGCAGCGAAGAAAAAACCTCCAACCAGGAGCTTATCGCTTGGTGGGCAATTTTTCGGAAGGCTTGGCGGTGGTGAGCATTGATGGAAAAGCATACGGCTTGATCAACAAAAAAGGCAAAGTAGTCGTCCCGGTAATTTATGACGACATTGCTGAATTTCGGGAAGGTTTGGCACGGATACAAGATGTCCAAGAAAGATATGGTTTTATCGACAAAACCGGTAAAGTGGTCATTCCCTTCTCTAACTACAGTCGAGTGGGCCATTTTTCAGAAGGCTTGGCTTGGGTCACTCGAAAAGGGAAGTACCGTCAAAGTGGTGGATTTATTGATAAGCTTGGCAATGTAAAGATACCGCTCGCTAGCTTTAGGGGAGAGTTACGTAGCTTCTCAGAAGGACTTGCGGCTTTTAAAAATAAGGGCAAGTGGGGATTTATTAATAAAAGAGGTACAGTGACCATGGATTCCAAATACTTAAAGGTAAAGAGTTGCTCAGAAGGAGCCGTTTGGGTAGCCATCCAAGGAAAAAATGGTTACCTCAATGCCAAGGGGCGAGTGATGCACTACACGACCGATTACAAATATGCCTATTCTTACAGCGAAGGCTTGGCACTCATTGGTAAGACATCAGATAGCTGGGGATTTATCAACAAACGAGGACAATGGGCCATCCCGGCCAAATATGAGGATGCTTTTGCCTTTCATAAAGGGATGGCAAGGGTAAAATCTAATGGCAAATGGGGGTTTATCAACCAACAAGGAGAATGGATGATTCCAGCAAAGTACACTTATGTAGAGAATTTCCATGAAGGCTTGGCACAGGCAAAGTCTAATGGCAAATGGGGATTTATCAACCAACAAGGAAAATGGGTGGTTCCGGCAAAATACAAATCAGCCAAGCATTTTTCGGACGGATGGGCCAAGGTAGAAAGAACCAATGATTGGGCATTCATTAATAAAAGTGGGCAGGTCATGCTCACCCTCAAAAAACGCCGATAGTCACCAAGTAATATTGCAATTCATCATTATAAGAAGTGAAACCGCTCGCTTGAGCGCTTGAAAAAAGTCAGGAAGTATGACGATGACATGCTTCCTGCTTTTTTCTCTTATACTTGCCCTCAAAAATCATCACAATACGATCTTCACTCCAATAACCAGGATGTCGTCTAGTTGAGACTCGTTGCCCATCACCATCCATTGCGCCATTTGATTATCCAAAATGTGCCCTTGCTCGGGTAGGGGCTTCTCGTGAATTTCGGTGAGCAACGCTACCAATCGGCTACTCATAAATTTTTCATTGTGTTCTCCCCCAAACTGATCTTGATATCCATCAGAATAAAGATAAATGGTCGTGGGTACTTCTAAATTTATGACATGATTGGTAAAATCACGCTCGTGTTGATTGCGTTTCCAGTTGCTCCCAATCGGTGTTTTGTCACCTTTGATCTTATGAGAATATCCATTTTGGAAATACAACAATGGGTTTTTGGCGCCAGCAAATTCCATTTTTTTCTGATCCCGATCAATGATCACCAATGCCATGTCCATCCCGTCGCGGTTGTCGGTTTGGTTTTGTTTCAGTAGTATAAGAATTTGTTGATGCAGCTCATTCAGTACTTCGTGGGCGCCTATATTTGGAGTCTCTTTGACAATATTTTTGAGACAAATATTTCCAATCATACTCATAAAAGCCCCTGGGATGCCATGGCCAGTACAATCTACTGCGGCCAGTACTATTCGGTGATCAATTTCATGAAACCAATAAAAATCTCCACTGACAATATCGCGTGGTTTGAATAATATAAAATGTTCGGGCAATATGCTTTGCAACACCGCCTGATCGGGCAATATTGCTTCCTGGATTCGTTTGGCGTATTTGATGCTGTCAGTAATGTTCTTGTTTTTTTCGTCTACAATCGCCTTTTGTTCGGCCAGCAAACGCTTCTGCTTACTGATTTCCCGAATGTACATTTGCTTGTCAATCACTGCTTTTACTCTGGCTCTCAATACCAATTCTTTGATGGGCTTGGTAATATAATCAGCCGCACCTAACTCAAAACATTCCGAAAGTATTCGATCATCGGTTTCGCCCGTCATCATAATCACCTCAATATCTTGGTAAGCTTCGGTTCTTTTAAGTTCTCGCAAAAGCGATACCCCGTCTCTTCCGGCCATATTGATATCAAGCAAGATCAAGTCAAATTGATCGCTGTCCAATTTTCGAAACAAAAAATCGGCCTTGGGAATGAAGTCATAGTCATAACCAAAAGACTCTAGCAGCTTACTTACTTGCTGTATTACCTGGCGTTCGTCGTCCAGTATCAGTATTTTACTCATTGTGTGGGCTATTTTTAAGCGATGCTTTCAGTAAATCTTCGTCTCCAGCAAATACGGCGTCTTCTAACTGATCGCAGAGTTTGGTATAGAGCGATTGTGTTCCTTGACTTAGTATTCTAATTTGATGAATCCAATTTAGAATCTGCTTTGTCTCGAAGATAGGAGTATTTTCAATTTTTTGCAGTAATTCTATAATTTCCTGGCTTTGTTTAGTGCTCAAAACCTCTGCCACTTGCGCTGCCGTTGGGGCAGCTGGTTGGCTTATTTTCAAATATTTTTTAAATACCGGAAATAATTTCTCAAAGTCAATTGGCTTGGTCAAATAATCATTCACCCCATTACGAAATGCCCTCCGCTGTTGATTTTTAAACGCATCGGCTGAAAG
>CALDJV010000505.1 GCA_937899305.1 uncultured Cytophagaceae bacterium | reverse complement strand
TTCTATGTTACACGAAGATCGCAATGGGATCAAAAAAATAGAATTTGCCCGATTAATGGCGACCACGCTGGGGCATTTGGCATTGCAACAAGGCGATGCTGTAGCGTTGTATGCAGTCAACCAAAATCAAATTGTACAACTATCGCCTCGTCAGCACCGACAGCAGTTGCCCCGGTTGGCGTACGAATTATTACAGATTGTGCCTGGTGGTGGGTTTCCAACGGTTCATGAGCACCCTTTGTTGTACCACAATCAGGGTGGCCACCGGGAGATGATTGTCTTTATAAGTGATATGTACGAGCATTCAGGAGAAATTTATGAAACCCTGGAGCAACTGAGTGCCTTGAAAAATGAAGTGCTGTTTTTTCACGTACTGGGGCAAAACGAACTCGATTTGGATTACAAAGGGACAGTGACCCTGGAGGACTTGGAAACCGGGCAGCGGGTGCAAGTAGATGGGCAAAAAGTGCGTAAACAATACCAGGAGCAGGTACAACAGCATCTGCACCAAATAGCCCAACGGATGCTCGACCTGGAAGTGAGTTATGACTTGTTTTCGATGGGCGATCCACTGGACAAGGCTTTGAGTGATTTTTTGAAACGGAGGCAACGGCTTTGATGGAGTTATTGTTCTGCTTCGCTTATTGTTGTATGGCTAAATGGCTATATGATTGAATGGTTAACGCTTCGCTTATTGCTTTATGGTTAAATGGTTGCGCGAGGCGATGATTTATTTTATTGTTCCGCTTTGCTCATTGTTACAGCTCTCCTGACGAAGGAAGGATCTTAGTTCCTTCGGCTTCGCTCAGGACTTCGGGTTGCGCGAAGTGACGTATCATTTTTCATTTTACGTTTTACATTTTTCATTCAATTAGTGGACCAAACAAAACTACCAACTAAAGAAACTATGGACTATGGACCGTCGACTGTGGACTATCGACTATAGACCATCGACTTTAAAACTAAAAAACAATGACCATACAAAACCCTACATATCTCTGGGCATTATTAGGCCTGTTGGTACCGTTGGCCATTCACTTGTGGAGCCGCAAGTCGGGCAAAACGGTGAAGGTAGGGAGTACCCAATGGTTGATTGCCTCAGAAAATACCCGTTTTAGCAGTGTACAGTTCAACGAAGTAGGCTTATTTGTGATACGAGCATTGGTGGTGGTGCTAGTGGTATTGATTTTACTGGATTTGGTACAAAACAAACCTGTTTCAGCAGGCCAAACTGCCCAAACCTGGGTACTGACCGAAGAAGCATTATTGAGTGATGAACGAGCCCGCCCCCAAATAGATTCATTGGTGAAATCAGGCCTTGCGTTGCATTTACTGAAACCAGGAATGCCGGTGGTACCATCAAATGAATTGGAAAAAGTAGCTGTACAAGTCAAACAAAACCAAGGTAACGCGATTCCGATAAACTATTGGTCTTACCTCAGTGAATTGGATGTCCAAGAAAATGCCCCCAAAAAGGTCATCTTATTGGCTCAAAACATCCAAAAAAGGTTCCAGGGAAGCCGACCTACTTTGGGGTTAGAAGTAACCTGGATTGATGTGCCTCGACCCCGTAAAAGTGTGTTTTTGTTGGATGCCCTGCAGCTGCCCAAGGACAGTTTATGGTTGCAGATTGGACTAAGTGACGAGACTGGAACCGAAGTAATCCAAGAAAAGGTAAAGCGACAAGTCAAGGTGAGCATTAGAGATTTGCCTATGGTGGTGGTCAAAAACCAGCAAGTTTACTTTGCCCAGGCACCCGAGGAAAATATCCCGATTCGGATTCCAAATCCTCAGAAAATTGAAATCAGGTATACCAAGCCTTACCGCTTAGACCAACAATACTTCAAAGTGGCGCTTGAGGTAGTGGGGGAGTATATGCAAACTGAGGTGCGAGTGAAGAGTGCTGGGTTAGATGAGACCAAACAAACCGCATTGCTTGAAGATAACTTGGATTGGGTGATTTTTTTTGGTAAAACTTCAGACAGTATTCAATGGAAAGGGAAGGTAGGTAAACGACAAGTGTGGCTACAAACGAGTCCAACCGACCAATGGTTTGAGTCAAGTAAAACCCAGACCAATGTATATTATTTAAGACAAAGACCCAACCCCGAAGTGACTCCTGAAGTGCTGAAGGAGGGTTTTTTAGAAGCATTGACAGGAATGTTGTTTGCCGACCCAGGCGTCCAGCAACGTTTGGCCAAGTTTGACCAACGCCAAGTATCGCAATTACAGGCGTTGCCTCAAAAGAAAAAACGATGGAGCGATCACGGTTTACCAACCCAAAAGGAGACCGACAGCTACCATTTATGGCTATGGCTTGCCTTGGTAGCAGGCATAGTAACAGAACGAATGATGCAGGCCAGCCGAGAAAAAGTATGAAACTATGAAGCACAACGATGCAATTGAAATATTGACCAAAATTCGCCAGAAATGGCAGCGGTTAAAAGCCATCGAGCTATTGTTATGGTCGGTCGGCGTTGGAATATTGATGACCGCTTTGTTTAAACTCGTTGTAGGAAGCCAGGTGTTGTTATTGGCGATTTTGGGGGGCTTGTTTACTTTGGCGCTCTTTGTTGCTGCAATAGCCCATTTTGGGGTACGCAAAATTCAATTGCAGGATGTGGCTCAGTTTTTAAACCGAAATTACCCCACTTTGGAAAACAGTACCGAGCTGGTGCTCATTCCAAAACAAGACTTGAACTTGGTAGCTAGAATGCAGCAACGTAAGGTAAGCCATCAGCTACAACAAGTGGCTAATCAGATAAAGGTGCCACATCAAGTGGTAAAATCATTATGGGCATTGTTGCTGGGCACTGGTTTGGGGTTGGGCTTGTTTGGCTTACAAATGAAACCCGATCATTTGACGATTGCTAAAGAGCAAAAACAAGAAACTACTCCATTGTCTACCACTCCCTTGCCCAAAAACATTCCTACCGAAATTCAAAAAATTACGGCTACCATTCAGGCACCTGCCTACACCGGGTTAGGAAGCCAAGTAGCCTCTGATCTAAATCTAAAAGCCCCAGAAAATAGCCGGGTTCAGTGGCAGGTAAATTTCAAAGGGAAGGTGAAGCAAGCCTTTATTGTATTCAATACTGGAGATTCGCTTCGATTACAGCCACAAACCAATGAAACTTATACCACACAATGGACATTGAAAGAAAAAGGGTTTTATCAAATTGTTTTTCAGCCTACCACTACCCCCAAAGCTTGGAAAACAAGTGACTTTTTTGCCCTTGAGCCAATACCTGATGCACGTCCAAAGCTCAAGATTAGTGGCATCAAAGATTACGAAACATTTTTGTACCGCCCCAATATCAATGTGAGTTTCAAAACCCGGCTGACTGATGACTATGCCCTTACTGATGCTTACATTGTGGCTACGGTGAGTAAAGGGCAAGGCGAATCGGTAAAGTTCAGAGAGCAAAAACTACAGTTTGGTAATTTTACCCCTGGCCAGCGAAATTATACCCTACAAAAGACTTTGAACTTACAAAAACTAGGCATGGCCCCTGGCGATGAATTGTACTTTTTTGTAGAAGCAATTGACAATAAAACTCCTCAAAAACAAAAAGGACGTACCGAAGTATATTTTGTGGCCATTCAGGATACTACTTCTGAGCAGTTGTCTATTTCATTGGGGACAGGCATCAAAAAACTCCCTGATTATTTTCGTAGCCAACGACAGTTGATCATTGATACCGAAAAACTCCTCAAAAAACGCGGTCAAATGCCGTCAGATAGCTTTCAATTAAAAAGCAATGGCATCGGAGTAGATCAGAAGATTTTACGTTTGCGGTATGGTAAGTTTTTGGGTGAAGAATATGAGGTAAGCATGGGCAATGGCGGACACGCTGGACATGACCATGGTGATCATAATAAAAGCAAATCAGACCCTCAAAACACCGACCCCAAAAAAACAGGGCAAACAAAATCAGACCAACCTCCTAAAAGAGATACGATACGTTACCGGGATAAAAACGGTAAAATGGTAACTGAAGTACACTACGAAGGAGATGGACATGGAGACCATGATCAAGGGCACGCCCAATGGAAACTGAAAATTTCATCGTTTGGCATTCTCAAACGCAACCAAAAAGACCACCGTCATAAATCCAAATCAGCGGCCCCTTCCAACAACCCCATGGACTATGTACCCGAAGATGTTCAGCACATCCATGACGTAATGGAAGAGGCGACTTTTTTTGATGAGGTCCTCAAAAAACAATTGCGTGAAGCATTACGCAATATGTGGGAATCAGAGCTCAGATTACGCACCAATCGCCCCAAAGAATCGCTTCCGTATCAATATCAAGCCTTGAAACTGATCAAGCAGATTCAGCAAAAGTCACGGGTGTATGTCGAGCGGATTGGTTTTGAACCACCCCCCATCAAAGAGCAGGAAAAACGCCTAAAGGGAGAGCTGGAAGATGTGCAAAACCCTTACAAAAACCGCTCTATCCAAGTGCAGGTAAAGTATCCCAATATCCGGGCCTTGCTGCCTGTATTGGAAAAAGTTCAGGCAGGGTTAGACCCCAATAAGCCTCATTGGAAACCGACTACCTACCAGAACCGTTTGTTGAGGGCCGCTGGGAGCGAATTGGCCGAAATTGCCATTGATCGCCCTGGACAATTCCTTACTGGGTTACAATCCATTCAGAAGCTGAGCCAGCACCAGGTCTTAGCCGAAGATTTACCAGCGGTATTGACCTATCTCATCAAATCGCTTTGGCAAGCATTGCCACCAGACAAGCCGCAACCTGGTCATCGTATTCGTTCTAAAAGCCGTTTGCTGGAGCTATACTTAAAAAAGATAGGACAATAGAAAAGGAAACCAGTATTGACAAGATGATAATTTTGAAGAAACAATGAGAAAAACAGGGTGGAACATAGACTGGCAATTACAGGGGACTGAGTTTTGGCTGGTCATCAGCATCTCATTGGTATTATTGCTTTTTTTGGTGATACAAGCTTGGCGAAGGCCAAATGCTCAAAAACGAGTGGCTCGTTTGCTTTGTAGCATTGGGTTGGTGTTTGCTTTGGCGATGCTTGGCCTCAAACCGGAGCTACAAAAATTACGTACGGCCCGTACGGCCATTGTATTGACTGATCACTATGATCTACGCGTGGTAGACAGCCTTCGGATGATAGAAGACAGTGTGTATATTTTTAATTATCAGGAAGCCCAGCCTAAGAAACCGATAGCTCAAGAGCGACAAACAAGGCCATTGGCCTCACTGCCTGCTCCAGACATCACCAAGATCATACGTCAATCGGCAAACTGGAAAAAGATACACATTGTAGGCAATGGAGTACAGCCTGTCGAGTTGCCTAAGTTGGCCAAATATCCTACTCATTTTTACCTCAATCCACTACCATCTGGTTTTCAAGAGGTGGCTTATCGTAAAACCTTGCAAGTACAAGAGATATTAGAAATCAAAGGTGCGTATCAAAATGCGGGTAATCAGGAAGCAGTGCTGTTCTTGGTGGGGCCAGGAGGGGCAGTAGATTCTACCTTGGTAAGTCACCAAAACGAAACCTTCACTTTGAGCGATCGCCCCAAAGAAGCCGGGAAATACCTGTACCATCTTATGGCCAAAACCAAACAAGGCGACACCTTGAGCACCGAACGGGTTCCAGTAGTGATTGACCCCAAACGCAAGCTTCGGGTAGTGATGGTGAATAGCTTCCCAAGATTTGAGACCAAATACCTTAAAAATTGGCTTAGTCAAGAGGGCCACTCGGTAGCGGTGCGTTCAATTATTTCCAAGAACAAGGTCAAAGACGAGTTCGTAAACCAACGCCCAATTACGTTTCAATTTACTCAAGCATCGCTCAAGCAAATAGATTTACTGATTTTAGATGCTGAATATGCCCAATCGTTGTCAGGGAGGAGCTTGGTAAATCTACAGCAGGCATTACAAGACGAAGGTTTGGGTATACTCATCCAAATGGATGAAACTGGAGCAGTACCTTCTGCCCTGGCTAAGTTTCCACTGGTAAGTACCTCAGTTACCAAAACCCGCCTCAGTGGAGTCAGCTTTGGCAGCCAAGGCGATTTTGAGTTAAAGCAATTGCCCTATTTGTTACAAACCCAATTGGGCACGCTGGCGTTGGTGCGTAATACCCAAGGGCAAACCTTGGTAGGTTATAATATCAAAGGGTTGGGTGGGGTAGGAGTGAGCCTCATTGAGGAGTCTTATCAAATGTTATTAGAGGGTAAACCTCGACTATATGCAGCTTATTGGTCACATATTTTGAAGCAGTTGGCTAAAAAACAAAATTTTAAAAACAGTTGGCAAGTAAATACTTCAATACCCCTTAGCCAGGAAAAATGCTTGGTCACTTTGAATACTGACGAGCCAAAACCCATTGGAGAAGTCATTGGTAATAGCAATACGATGGAGTTTTACCTGCAAAATAAGCTTCACTTTCCTCAAAAGTGGACTGGATCGTTTTGGCCCCAACAATCAGGTTGGCATCAACTGGCGGTCAAGGGTGATACTACTGCCCATGAAGCCTCTTTTTATGTTTATGATCAAAGAGATTGGAAAACTCCACGTATTACCCAATTGATTCAAGTGAACCAACAATGGGCCAGAAAACACGCAGACGTAGACCCCAAGCGTACCGAAACTGCTTTGATGGATCATGAACCCGTTCCTCTAGGGTATTTCTTCGGTTTATTTTTACTCTGTGCGGGATTTTTATGGTTGGAGCCTAAATTGTAATTTTACCATATGTCACGACCAATTTTCAGAGATTTGAGAAAGTGCGAAGTGCTCCAAAGCTTGGGCAAGGGAGCGTTTCGGGCGAGAGATTTGCTGAACCAAGAAGAAATTAGGGTGCAAATGACGGGAAAGCAGCGCATGAATTACATTAAAATTTTACCAGGAGACTGTATTTATGCAAAGTATTCAGTGGGGTTACAGGCGCATCGCTTGATTTCTGATACTGACTTGAAGTGGCAAGATAACCTGGCCAAAGAAAAGCAGGAGTTAGATAAATGGCTTGAACAGCAAATAGATGTTTAAATGGTAGGTTAAAAACGATCAATCAGAACCAAGGCTTGATCTATTCGTATAATTTAGTAAAACCAATCCTACAAATGATGAAATTGATCAAACTTATAAGCACCTTCCTGTTTTTAATTATAACTACCCCCATTGTTTTAATATTATATGCATTGACTTGGAGTTATGGACGACTCAAACAGCTTACTTCCAGACCATTATTAGAGATAAAACTACTTGCTGACGAAAACGGATTATTGTCGGAAAGATCTTTACAAGAGATGAAGGCCAAAGGTTTTAATCAACTCGAAATGGATCATGCAAAATACATCGCTCAGATGTATGCTACCGAGGCGTTTGTCTTCCGTAATGGAATGAGGGCCGATGAAATTGAATGGCTCAGTAGTTTGATAAACGAAGAGGTGGAAAGTGGTAAAGAAATATCAGATAATTCACCATCTGTACCAGAGGAAGTATCAGAAGATGTAGCGGTATCGCTGTTTAACCAAGGTAAAACTGAAGAATGCATTGCGATGTATGAAAGATTGACGTTATCAATCCCTGAGCGGGCGTCATATTACCAATCTCAGATTAAAGTACTCCGTAGCTTATAACACTTGTTTTAGAGACATAAGAAGACAGTGCGGTCAAAACTTTCTATAAAATCTTGTGGCTAAACCAACGTTTTTGATAAACAAAGAGGTTTGTTTACTAACGTTTTCAAAATGAGTGTCTGATTGAGTCATATATATGAATTCACTTATATTGCACTCGAACTTCGTTCTTTGGTTCATTTATTCTAAATCAGACAGATATTGTGAATATTTAAATACATCTAGTGCAGTGTTTACTCTGATACAAAAAGAGGGTAGGAGTCAGGCTCATATTTTGAGAGATTGAAAACTGGATCGTTCCAAAATGTCGGTTATCCGAGTTTTTTTAGGTTATAGGTTATTTCGAACAACAATAAATCATCTTTTTTGCCAGATAATGGAAATAAAACAATTAAAAGTGTTTGTAACAGTAGCTGAGCTGCTCAGCTTTAGCAAGGCTTCACAAGAGTTAAATTTATCGCAATCGAGCATTAGCAAATACATCAAGCAATTGGAGGAGGAAATGGAGGTAGGTTTGTTTACCCGAAGTAAAAAACAAACTGCTCTTACTCCTGCAGGAACAGTATTTTTGGCTGAGGCAATACAGATTATCAAAATCACTGATGGGCCTTTTGATTTTGAAGAAAACATCAGTGTAGGTTTTTTGCCCTTGTCGGTACTTACTTTTTTACCCAAACTGATTGAGTTCATCAAAGATGCATTGCCAGAGTTAAAAATTCAATTTAAAAGCTACCATGAGAATAATAAACTGATTTCGGATGTACAGGAAGGCATCGTTGACATCGCATTTTTCAATGAAACTTATGCCCCTGAGGGTCTGGAAACCTTGGTGGTACAAAAAGATGAAATTGTGGCTTTCCGATCGGTAAATTCTCCTTTGGCGGATTTAGAAGAGGTGACCGAAAGTGATTTACCGCGTTTAAAGTACATTTTGCCACCTAGAGAAGCCAACCCTTTTATATTGGATTTATTTTTTAATTATTGTGAGATGTTGGGTTTTGAACCCCAAGTAGAATATTTTATCAATCCTCATCAAACCAGATTGGCACTTGCGTCGGCAAATTTGGGAGTGGCACTAGATTCGATCAGCCTGGCCCAATTAAATACCCCTAACTTGGCTTATACACGTATGGAAGAAAAGATCCGTACTTATACCAAGATCTTGATGGGTTGGGTGCCTGAAACCTCCAAAATGAGTACGATTCAGCATTTTCAAAGATATTTTCAGGAACAAGCATCGAGTGATCCGATCAAGGCGTAATGTTTTGTTCCCTACTGATAAACATCTGCTTGTGACACAAAAACAACCACACAAGCAGACGCCTGTGTGCGTAAGGTAGATTGCATTCTACTACTTTTGACTAGTTAATTTACCCGCCATTTTTTTTGTCCCCCATTTGTCCCCCTACCAAATTTCAGCTTCTCAACTGAGGTATTTACTTTTGTAATATCAAAAATACTATACGAATAAAGACCTATTACCTTTTATGAAAATGCATAAACATACAAAGCCACGACTCATATTTAACCATGAATTCAAACAAAATGAGTGACCAATACATTTCCTTCCCAGCCTATGGTTTTGCAATACTAAGTAACGTGTTCGCAATAACTGCCTAGTTTGCTCTGCTGCCTGAACTGCTGG
>CALDJV010000504.1 GCA_937899305.1 uncultured Cytophagaceae bacterium | reverse complement strand
GTTTTTGGTATTATTTTTTCATTAAAAGGTATAATTTCTATTACTTGCTAGTTGAAAAGCTGAAAGCCTACCATTACTAACAACTATATTGAATTACTGAAATAATTGATGCTATACACTCATACAAAGGGATTAATAGTAGAAGGCATATGAGAAACATTTTAACCATATTACTTTTTATCGGGCTCATCATACCACAAACTAGATTGAATGCCCAACAATATAACTTTCGCGGGTATTCTTTGGAGGAAGGGTTGCCTCAATCTCAGGTATATGCTATTGTACAAGACAGCCGAGGTAGTTTGTGGCAAGCAACACAAGGAGGGGGGATTGCTCGTTTTAACGGAGAAAAGTTTGATGTTTTTACCATTCTTGAAGGATTGGTAGACAATCAAGCCAATTACTTGTTTGAAGATAGTAAGAAAAACCTATGGATTGCTACCTTTCGGGGAATTAGCAAATTTGATGGAGCCAAGTTTACCAACTACGGAGAAAAAGAAGGTTTTACCAACGTCAACTTTGCCCGCATATACGAAGATGCCAAAGGAACCATATGGGTTTATACCCAAGAAGATTTTAAAAATGCGAAGCTATTTTATTTAAAAGATGGAAAGTTTGTCAACTTTAAAAAAGAAACCCCTCAATTAGATGAACAAGAGGTCTTCGCTTTCTATCAAACCAAGGACAAAAACTTTTTGATTTCTACTCGCCAAGACCTGTGGCGGTACGATGGTAAGCGCCTTACCCCATTACCATTCAACGATACTGAGTTCCTCAAAAACAACATCATTCATCAAGTTACTGAAGACCAGGCAGGCCGTTTGTTTTTTGCCAGTAATATGGAAGAAACATCGCTTTACAAGTATACTAAGGGAGAGGTTGTCAAACTTACTGTGCCCGAATCTTTCAAAAAAGCGCCCATAGTACAACTATATACCGACCGTAAAAACAATATCTGGGCCGCCACGACTGGAGCTGGAGTGCTCAAGTACAATGGAAGAGACATGCAACCTTTTTCTACCAAAAATGGATTGGCGGTCAATCGTATTTTTTGTGTGTACGAAGATGCCGAAGGAAATATTTGGATTGGTACCGATGGTGAAGGATTGGTACGTTATACTGGTGATCGGTTTATTTACTTGAACGAGCAAGATGGGCTTGTCTCTGAAAATATTCGCCCAATTTATGAATCATCAGATGGAAGCATTTGGTTTGGAATGGTAGGAGCTGGAGTGGGTAAGCTAGACTCCACGGGAGTATCTACCTATTTGACTGACATAGGAACAACCCTGGGTAGCATAAGAGGAATTACTGAGATATCTGAAGGACGAATGTTATTTTCTTCTGATGCTGGACTATATTATTTAGTAGGCAAAAGCAGAAGGCACGCCAATAAAGATTTTGGATTACCCGAAAATCAGCGGACTACCAATATAGTAAGGGTAGGAGACGAACTGTGGTTTGCTTTGTATGGAGAGAAATTACTTTGTTATAATTTGGCAACTAAAGAGTCGGAAGAGTTTACCAAACGCCAAGGATTGATTGATGCCTCTATCCATTACATTGGCAAAGATGCTCAGAATAACATTTGGATTTGTAGTAATTCTGGGATCACAAAGTACGATCGGGCCACCAAAAGGTTGGTGAATTATACCACCAAAGATGGATTACCTGACAAGTGGGTGCTGCACATGGCCCAAGATCAAAAAGGACGATTGTGGTTTGCTACTTTTGGAGGAGGAGTAGTTTGTTATGATGGAAAAAAATTTACTACCATTACTGCCAAAGATGGTATAGGTACCGATATTATATATTCTATCCAGGTTGACAACGACGACAAAGTGTGGTTGGGAACCCAATATGGAGTAGAAAGACTCTCCTTGGATGACCAGGGAAAAGTGAAAGAGGTGAAAAGTTACGGCAAGGTAGAAGGTTTTGTAGGCATTGAAAACAACGGACAGGCGGGCTACAAAGACCACAAAGGAAATTTGTGGTTTGGAACCATCAAAGGGTTGATCAAATATAACCCCAAGGCTGATTTGTCTAATAGTACCCCACCAAAAATCAATATTACCAACCTAAGATTGTTTTTCAAACCCGTAAGTTGGGATGGTGAAGAATATAAAAGTTACCATAAAGGTATAAGCAACTGGTTTGCGTTGCCGCAAAACTTGAAATTGCCTCATAATGTCAACCACGTATCGTTTGATTTTGAAGCATTGAGCTTTGGAGCCCCCGAGAAGGTGTTGTATCGTTGGAAACTAGAAGGGGCTGACGAAACCTGGTCTCCAGCCATCCGCAAGCCCGAGGCCATTTATGCCAACCTGCCTCCTGGTAAATATACGTTAAAAGTACGTGCGGCCAACAGTGACGGGGTTTGGACTAAAGATGCCCTGAAGTATTCTTTTGAGATTGAAACTCCTTTTTGGGAAATGTGGTGGTTTAGAATCACGGTATTGTTGGTGTTGGCCGCCATCATTATTGTAGCTGTCAGGATGCGCATCAAAGGCATTGAAGCGCAGAAAGAAAAGCTGCAGTTTATGGTAAATAAAAAAACCCAAGAAGTAAGAAAACAAAACGAAGAGATATTAGAGAAGAGTCGTTTGCTGAAGACGCAAAAAGATGAGTTATTGGTACAAACCGAAGAGTTACGACAGCAACAGGAAGAGAACATTGCCCAAAGAGAGTTTATCGAGCAAAAGAATGTAGAACTCAATCGCCAAAACGAGCAAATATTATCTAGTATTCATTCTGCTCAAACCATCCAACAAGCCATTTTGCCGTTTCCCGAAAGATTAGAAAAAGTATTGGGTGACTATTTTGTAATGTACAAACCTAAAGACATTGTTTCGGGTGACTTTTATTGGTTGTATCATTTTGAAGGTGTCACATTCATTTCGGTGATAGATTGTACTGGTCATGGAGTGCAAGGAGCCTTTATGAGTATGATTGGCTACAGTTTGCTCAATGAAATCGTGATTGACAAGAAAGTGCATGAACCTTCTAAAATCCTGGAAAAATTGCATCAACTCACTCGAGTAGCGCTTAAGCAAGATCGTACCAACAACCGCGAAGGGATGGAAATGGTGATGTGCCGATTGGAGAAAGTAGAAGACGAAAAAACCAAGGTAACCTTTGCTGGGGCAAAAAGACCGTTTCACTATGTGCAGAATGGTCGTTTTTGGGAACTCAAGGGTGATCGGGAATCCATAGGAGGAGGAAGACATGAGCCAGAAACGAAAACTTTTACCGATCAGGTAGTCACATTACCCAAAGGAACCAAGTGTTATCTGAGTTCAGATGGGCTCATAGACAATCCTACCCCGCGTCGTACCAAATTTGGGCGTAATCATTTCATCGCTTTTTTGGTGGAGAATGCCTACATGAGCATGGAAGCCCAAAAACAAGCTTGGGAAGAAGAAATTGCCTTTTCACAACGTGATGCCGAGCAACGTGACGACATTACGGTGATGGGCTTTAAAGTATAAATTTTGAAGTTTAATTGTTAATATTGATGGGTATACCTTGATGAGGTATGTCCATTTTTTTGTGCATTGTCAGACCTGACGGGATCTTAAAAATCCATCAGGTCTTTTTTTTACATCACAAGGGTTAAACATTCGCCTTTCTAGCCTTGATCCATTGTAGCCAATGCAAATCATTGATAAGGTAACGTAGCTCCAAAATGGTGATTTCCAAATGGTTGGTAATGAACTCGGTGTTGGTATCACCGAGATGGTATCCTTCTTCGCGGAGGTGCTCTAAAGGTGTATGGGCCGAAAACGAAAAGCGTTCCAAGCGTACTCTGATGTTTTCCTCTAGTAAGCTAAGTGAAGGCTTATTTTGGGCAGAAGCCTGTAAAGTGGTATCTTGCATACTGTAGATATTTACATGTTTACAAAAGCCTCGAAGTCTAGTTTTCCAAGACATTGCTTCGGGGCTATCTTTTTACTTAAAAAGACATTACAAATATATAAATTTGGTCACTATAATAAAAATAAATAGTGACCTTATTCTTTATTTACTTTGTATTCGTATAAAGTCATTAGCTCACCATATTCATTGAGTACACGTTTCATTCGGGCTTTAGATACCCCCAAGCCTTCTTTGTAGAAGTTGTACTTTGCTGTTCTGAGCTTTCGTTTCTCTTCAGTGGACAATGTAGGAAATACATTTTCTAAAAACCATCCAAAGGCTTCGTCTACAGTCTGAAATTGAGGCATGTTGTAATGTTTTTCTTGTTTGATTGTGCTCGTTTCATTTTTTTAGTTTGACTAAAAAGCAAAGATAAACAATTTTCCATCGGTTGTTGGTGCTTGTCTTGGTGCTGATAGGTTTCTAAAACCTGCCAGCGTTTTTATAAAATACTGGCTAATATGACTTGTGAAATATTTTTTACAAAAACTGTAAGAAAACTGCCCAACCTAAGACAAATGAATTGTGAAATATGTAGTAAACCTATCCAAAATAGAGACAATAAATGGAAACAGTGCAAAATAGTATGCCCCTTTGGTTGGTATTGGCTTTGACCACAAGTTATGCTTTTTCAAAAATTCCGATTGATCCAGGAACAATGTCTTTTTTTGAAGGATTAGGTGCTGGAACTGCAGTGGCGTTGGGTATTAAGTATCTGTTAAAGAGATAAATAGAATATAAACAAAATATACATATTACGTTTTTGATGAACCATTTTTCTTGATTGAAAAGTGGTTTTTTTTTTTTTTGAAAAAAAAATGAAACCCTGGGCAACCTTTTTTATCCTCTCTAGGTCTTGGGGTTTTTAAGAGCTCTGAACATGTTTTTTTATAAGTTTTAAACTACACAAACCAGAGAAAAATGATTAAAACAAACTTTCGGTTTTTCGCCCTGCTAGTGGTCCTAGGTTTAATGACCCTGTTTACCGGTTGTAACCAAGCAGACCAAGATATCAACCCAACCGAACAAAGAAATAACCCCGTCATTGCCACTGACGACAAAGTGCAAGTAAAACCTGGAAGTGGCGTGGTGATCGATTTGTTTCAGAACGACAAAATCACGACTTCTGCCGGAGTCACTCTAATAGAAGAGTATTTGAAAAAAGGAACTGCTAAGTTTATCAAACAAGGAGTGGTATTGTATATGCCTACTGATTCGTCAGGAACCGATACCCTGGCATATACTATATGCCCTCCAGGCCAGCCTTGCGATACTGGTGCAGTAGAAATTACAATTGGCCCCGATATTCCTGATACCACTCAAGGAGCCATGCCTGATTTTGCCACGACTTCCCCTGATCAATCGGTAGGTATAGATGTACTGGCAAATGATAAATTTGGTGATAGTACAAACCAGAATACCAGCAACCAGGTAGTAGATATTGTACAAAACCCTGCCAATGGAAACACGGTCGTAGACAATGGCTATTATGTTACTTACACGCCTAATCAAGGTTTTAAAGGAACTGACCAGTTTGTGTACGGAGTGAGAAACGCCAATTCCAATAGTTATTTAGGATATGGAGTGGTTACGGTAACGGTACAAGATTCTACCAACGGAAATGACTGCGTAATTGAAGCCGTAGATGATTCATCATCAGTAAGACAAGATTCGTTGGGGCAAAATGGTACCTACACCTATGTAGATGTCTTGAACAATGACGAACTGTGTAATACTCAGGCTGAACCTGTAGTAATTGATAATGGAGGGATCAACGATGTTTCATTTGTCAATGGTCAATTAAGAGTAAAACTATACTCGACTGACCAGAGTGGTACTTACATAGTAGACTATGCTTTGAAAGAAAACGGAGTGGAGAAAGCAAGGGCAAAAGTAAACATTACGGTGCTGGAAGGTACATCTGGGTGTACCATTACTTCATTGGACGACGAACTCAACGTACAACAAGATTCGTTAAGTCAAAACGGGACTTATATATATGTAGATGTGTTGGCCAACGACGAATTGTGTAATACTCAGGCTGAACCAGTAGTGATTGATAATGGAGGTTTCAATGATGTTTCATTTGTCAATGGCCAATTAAGGGTAAAAATATACCCAACTGACCAAACTGGTATTTATACCATTCGTTATGCGTTGAAAGAAGATGGGGTAGTGAAAGTAGAATCAGATGTCAAAATCACGGTTCAATAATATAAACACCAAACACAACAAGTTTAATACGATTATTTTATAACCAAGCCCTAATCCATATACCTCATCACCCAATTTGGGTGATGGGGTTATATGCTTCAAATCAGGCAAAAAAAGATAAACTGCGTTTAAGAATTAAAAAGGAACGCCACGACCATTAAGTTTTCAATGACAGATCAAGAATTGGTAAAAGGTTGTAAGGCAAAAGACCCGATCGCACAAAAATTATTATTTGAAACGTATTCTCGGAAACTAATGGGAATTTGCAAGCGCTATACCCAAAACAAAGAGGATGCGGAAGACGTTTTTCAAGAAGCATTTGTGAGGGTATTCAAAGCTTTATCGACGGTGGAGAAAATAACTTCTTTGGAAGTATGGATCAAAAAAATTGTGATCCACACTGCCATTAACTATTTTCATCGACACAAAAAACACTATAGCCATTACAATCAAGAGTTTTTACTCCAACCAATCGCAGGCGACGAACTTATTTTGAGCAAACTAAGCAATGAAGAGTTGTTAAACTTGATTCAAGGCTTACCAGACGGATACCGTATGGTGTTTAATTTATTTGTGTTAGAGGGCTATGCCCATAAAGAAATTGCCAAACTTTTGAAGATTTCGGAAAGCACTTCAAAGACTCAATTGCTCAAAGCCAAAAAGATGTTAAAGAAAAGGTTTAAAAAACTAGAAAGCATACGTTAATGGAAGAACCATTGGACGATTACTTATTTGAACAATTAAAGGGACGATTACAGAATTATGAAGAGGATCCCGTGGAGGGTGCCTGGGATAATATATTCGAGGCCATCAATCAAGAGGATACCCCCCCGGTAGGAAAATCACCGTGGTTGAGCAACAAATGGTGGGTTTTCGTTGCGTTGTTGCTTTGGATGCTTCCCAGTGTTATTCAAGATGGTTCACAGACCGTTTTTGCTAGAAAAGAAACTCAAAAACAAGCTGAGAAAGAAAAAACAAAAAATAGTAATAGAAACCAGGAACAAGCTCAAATAGGTGGAGATGCTCCAATTGCTTCTGAGAAAATAGCGGCCTTAAAGGAAGAGAATCAGGGGCAAAGCAATGAAAACAAACCTAGGTTACCATTGGTTGGTAAAAAAGATATACGACAGACACAGAATAAAAAACGTCATTTGGCTGATGCAAGGGTGAATAAATCCAATACGCAAAGAAACTTGCCACTGAGTCGTTTGACATTGCCACAACCCACGAATATTACCAACAACATGCCCAAAGATAATTCGCCAGTAAGGACCAAAAGAAAGAGGACCAGCCGAAATACTGCAAAATCTTCAACCACGAAGCCAGTTATAAACAAAGTGGTAATTAAGAAAAATGCCCAATCCGATACTCGTAAAAACTATAAGACCGTAACGCGTTTGGGCAAGACTGATCTTGAGTATCTGAATTACCGTTTGACCAATACCAAATTTACCCCAATAAAAGAAAAAATTATAGAACCCAAAAAAGCAAAAAATTTGTACGTGAAACTGTTTGTTTCTCCCACCTATAATTATCGACGTTTATTGACCAACAAAGAAGATGACGTGATTATTCAAGGAGTAGAAAAAAATGGATTCTTGTCGGGAAACAACCTGGGGTATAGTGCAGGCCTCATGCTAGAAACACAATTAAACAAACGGTGGAGTGTGCAATGGGGGGTAACGTTTACTCAACTAAGCGATCAGGTAAATTACAGTTTCCGAAACGCACTGCCCGATAGCGTGTCTATTGATTTTATTAGTGCCAATGAGATCAAGGTCTCTCCAGTATTCAATACCGAAACAAGCAGTTTTCAGTATCAATATCAAGATTTTGGAGTGCAATTAGGGGTAAACTACGCCTGGTTTGCCAAATCCTGGAAACACCAATTGTACTTGGGCATTGCGGCAAATCAGGCTACTAAAACAGTTTCTAAATCAGATGATGCCGTCATTACCGAAAATACGTCAAGGTTTCAGTCGTTGCTTAATTTGGGATACGAAGCACGTTTTCAGTTCAATCGCCGTTTAGGGTTTTATCTAAAACCAACCTTAAACTATTACCTTAATTCAATTAGTCAAGCCAACCAAGCTTATCAAGTCAAACCATTTTTTACGGCCTTGAGGTTGGGTTTGGTATGGCGTTTACGTTAGGGAAAGAGTCCTAATTGTTGGTAGCGTTAAAATAGAGCAACATCAATAGTACTCACCTTAGATAACAAACCTTTGTAGGTATTTTAAATACGAATCAAGGTTTAGATCATCACTTTTTTTGCTTGCTTACCATCTGTCGGAGGTTTTTCTAAGGCAGGTGGTTTTTTTGTGGATTTGTTGGGGCAACCCAATTCATTGATGTGTCTTAAAGTGAGGGGTGACCCAGTGAACAATAAATATTGGTACACTTTTCGCCAAGTTGATCATATTATATTTATAGACTATATCAAATCATACAAGTATGTGCAGGCCTTTGGTAAACAAAATCATTTTATGCTTTAGCTTTCAATTCATTGTATTGAATATATGTGCGCAAAATGCACAAAAAACGGACTTAACCAGTTGGACAGGTACCTGGAAGGGATCTTTGAACATAAATAATGCGGATGGTAAGACGCTGAGAGTACCCATGACGCTAGACATCAAGGCCACTGACTCGACCAATCGGTATAGTTGGACAATCATATATGGAGAGGGGAAGAACATGCAAATTCGCCCTTATGAGTTATTAGACAAAGGAAATGGGCAATTGGCCATCGATGAGAAGAATTCCATTGTATTGGATGCTTTTTTATTGGGCAATACTTTAGTGACTCGCTTTGAGGTAAAAGGAAGTATGCTAATGATTACTTACCAGTTATTAGAATCACAAAATCAGATTATTTTTCGGGTGTATTCGGGCAAGCATAAGCCTTTGAATACCACCGGAGGAGACAAAAAAGTACCTGTGGTAAAAACATACCCATTGGGAGTCATGCAAGAGGCTTATTTGAAAAAAAATACTTGATTTGGGAGAATTTCCATATCAAAAAAGCATTCCTACCGTTAATATGCATATGGCTTACTGAAATTAGGTAACATTTGAGTTCTAAGTAAAACGGAAAAAATAAACTAATCTAAATTTGATGTAATAGCTTGTTGTCAGG
>CALDJV010000503.1 GCA_937899305.1 uncultured Cytophagaceae bacterium | reverse complement strand
GTGAGCTTTTCGTTGAGTGCTTCCGGGGAGGCTTGTTGATACAAAGGACGGTCTTGGTTTTTACGCATCAGGCGCTGTACAATAAGGTCAACCGGCGTGTCTAAGTAAATACTAATACCAGCCTCATTGATACGATCCATATTATCAAAAAAACAAGGTGCTCCTCCTCCAGTGGCCACAATAGCATCTGTATTTTTTTGTTGAATAATTTCGTGAAGCACTTCCTGTTCCAATTTTCTGAAATGATCTTCTCCGTGTTTTTCAAAAATAGCCGGAATACTCATTTGGGCTTTTTGTTCAATCAAATCATCCATGTCCCACACGGGTAAAGTCAGTTGTTGGGCAAGTTGTTGTCCCAAAGATGTTTTACCTGAACCAGGCATTCCTACTAAAAAAATCAACATAAATAAAAAAGAAATTTGATAAAGGGGTAAGTGGTTAATCTATTTGTTGAGGTGATGGGGGGCTATTTTCCTCGGCAGGCTTAGTCTCCGTTTTTTCTCCTCCGGTATCTTCGCTCAGCAACAAAGTCAACCGTTGCGTCATTTCTTCTGAGGTAAGGTTTCGATAAATTTTACCGTTACGAACAATCGACATTTGCCCTGTTTCTTCTGAAACTACCACTACGATGGCATCGGCAATTTCGGTGAGCCCAATGGCTGCCCTATGACGTAACCCTAAAGAGGCTGGTAATTCATCGTTTTCGGAAACAGGTAAAATACAACGTGCCGCTACTACCCTACCGTCTTTACTAATAATAACAGCTCCATCATGTAAAGGGCTAAATTTTTGAAAAATAGAAATCAAAAGGCGTTTGGACACAATGGCATCTATTTCGTCACCTGATTCGGCATAAAACTTAAGTTCTGAGCTGCGAGAAAATACAATCAACGCCCCAGTCAGCGACGCAGACATTTCTTGAGAGCCCTCTACTACTGCGGTTATTTTGTGTTTATTTTCCGCAGACGAAGAGTTTTTGTTCCAAATAGTTTTTAAAAAGCTGTATTCTCCAAAAGGGGTTGCTTTACCAATTACCAACAAAAACTTACGAATTTCTTGTTGAAACAAAATGATAATGACCAATACCCCTACTCCCATAAACTGCCCCAAAATGGTACTCAACATCTCCATTCCAAAAGCCGAAACCAATAAATAGAGCGCATACACCGCCAAACCTCCCAACAAGATACGAGAAGCCACACTTCCTTTTACCAGGTTGTAGAGTTGATACATGATAAAACTCACCAACAAAATATCCAGAATGTCGGCAAAATTCATGTCCAGAAAACCTATGGAAATCAAAAATATCATAGATATAATTTTAGGGTAGCTTTTTGGAGTTTGAAGTCACCTCGACTTTTAATGTAAAAGGCGAGATGACTTCATTATGATAAAATTTCCTGTGTAAATATAAAGCAGCATAACGGGTATAACCAATTATTGATTACTAAAAGCGCTCTTTAGTAACTTTTATTTAGCGTAAGTTCAACCGAAAGCCCTGCCAAATTACCAGTGACCCATTCCCAGTAATTTACAGATTAGTTGTTTAGCGAAACTGCATTGGTATTACTTTGTAGGCTATCCACCATCCGTATAGTTTCCACAGCCGCTTTCACATCGTGTACCCGCAAAATATTCGCCCCATTCTTTGACGCCACAGTATTCAAGGCAATGGTTCCATTCAACGCTTCGTCAGGAGTGGTTTTTAAGGTTTTATAAATCATCGATTTACGTGAAACACCTGCCAAAATAGGCAAGCCCAGTGCTTGAAACAACCTGAGATGTTCCATCAAATGAAAGTTTTGTGCAATGTTTTTAGCAAATCCAAAACCTGGATCAATCACGACATCGTGTAACCCCAGTTCCTTTAACTTCACTACTTTCTGTTGTAAATCCTGCATTACCTCATACACCAAATGCTCGTATTGGTTTAATTGGGTCATAGTTTGGGGGGTTCCTCGCATATGCATCAAAACATAAGGTACCTGGAGACTTGCCACTGTTTCATACATTTTGGGGTCTAAACTCCCTCCCGAAATATCATTGACAATCAATGCTCCTGCTTGGACTGCCTCATGGGCAACCTGAGCTCGAAACGTATCTACTGAGATGATCGCCTCTGGATACGTTTTCAAAATCGCTTGAATGGCAGGTACAACACGGGCAATTTCTTCGGCTTCTGTGATATCATCTGCCCCTGGACGAGACGAATATCCTCCAATATCTAAAATAGACGCTCCTTCTGTCAATAATTGAGTGGCTCTGGAAAGGACTTGATCAGGCAGATTGTACTGTCCTCCATCGTAAAAAGAATCAGGAGTAATGTTTAAAATCCCCATCACAATTGGCTTATCCAACGACAAGAGCCTCCCTTGCAGGTTCAGTGTTTTTTTTGAGTAAAAAATTGTACCTTTCGTTTCCATTCCAGAATTTTGTTTAGAAGTCATCACGACTTTTATACAACATACAAACAATATAAAGAGATCATTGGTTTGTGCAAAAAGGTTGATCACTAAATGTAAAGCATCGTTATGAGAATCATCACTAGATTGATTAGTTTTTTGGTAGGAGGATTGTTTATTTTCTCTGGATTAATAAAGCTAAACGACCCCACTGGTACCGAAATAAAGCTTGAAGAATATTTTACTGTTTTCAAAGCTGACAAAACACTATATCTGGAAAACTTGAGTGGTTTGTGGGATTTTCTTATGCCATTTAGTTTGGTTTTGGCCATTGTCCTTACCGTCATGGAGGTAGTACTTGGCATCAACATGTTGTTGCACCATCGCCCCAAAACTACTATCTTTTCTTTATTTGGTTTGATCCTCTTTTTTACATTTCTCACCTTTTATTCATGGTATTTCGACAAGGTAAAAGATTGCGGCTGCTTTGGTGATGCCATTCCATTGACACCAGCCCAATCATTTGTAAAAGATGTCATACTCACCGTTATGATTGTTTTTCTATTGTTTAGGAGAAATAACATCAAATCTGTATTTTCCACCCGTGGTGGGTCAGTCATATCTATCTTGTCTACTATTGGGTGTATTGCCTTTGGTTTGTATACTGTCCGTCATTTGCCTGTGAAAGATTTTAGAGCTTATAAAGTGGGTGCCAACCTACCAAAAAACATGAAGCCTTCCGAAAAACTCAAATACGATCCCGAAGTTTATGTCTATAATGATTTAACTGCCAAAAAAGATATAGAAATTAGTAAAGATGACTTTACAAAAAACTGGAAAAAATACTCAGATACTCTTAAATATAAATTTGTAGAGTTAG
>CALDJV010000502.1 GCA_937899305.1 uncultured Cytophagaceae bacterium | reverse complement strand
TTAATATGCATCAGTTGACGCTCCTAGACGCTTTTTTTTTGATCATTTAAAGTAACTACAAATACCATTGAGGTATTGCTGCTGAAATGTAACCAAAAAATAGGAAGTAACTTAGAAGTATACGCCTTTTTCCTTTTCAAAATGGAGTATGGCATATTTGTAAAACCTACCTAGAGTTCAGCCGAACGTCTTTATGTACAACATCACTGGATTGAATGAGTTCCAAATATTATTTGGTCGTTTTTTGGTAAAAAAGTATTCAAATTCTTGTTCATCTTTGTAAAATGCTAAATCTGTACAGATAATTTGATCAAAATAAGTTAAACAAACTTTATAAAACCCAACCACCTTTGCAATATCAAATCTATTGAACACAAATAAAATCAACAATGAAAAAGAAAATTGCAAAATTGAAAGTAAGAAAACTAGGTATTTTAGACGACTATCAACTACAAGCCGTGAAAGGAGGAAGCGATGACATTTCTCCAGGAGCAGCAAAGGGGTCGGCAGTAGCTACCTGTGACGATAAAAATCGTAAGGTGAATAAGCCCAAACAAGTAGAAAAGAAAGGCCTCGATGGTGTATGAACGGTCTCTAGGTATTGATTATAAAATACTGATGCTGAAATACCGCGAGATACGATGGCCTCGTCATTGAACAAAGCCCAATCATCTGTGCAACATCAAATCTATTGAACACAAAATAAAATCAACATGAAAACAAAAATCGTAAAATTGAAAGTAAGAAAACTGGGGACTTTAAGCGATACCCAAATGCAAACGATCAAAGGAGGAAACCCTGATACGCAGTTAACCCCTGGCGTGCAAGATATTTCTGAGATACCCACCTGCAATCACAAAAAACATAAGGTCAAAAATCCAGCAGAACGACCAAATATTAATTAATATGTTTTTTGAGTAAAGCTTGATTTTCCTTTGATAGGTACAGATAATTTCTGAAATATTTATCAAGTTATAATTATAAAAACTACCAATCCGATTATAAGTGAGTACTTCATTTTATGATTGTTTTGGTAGCTTCTTTATGCAACGAGGCCATAAATACTAAGCAAATATTTGAAGCATTTGTTGGTAATGTTGGGCATCATCGGTAAAAGGAATGCGATCAATCCATGCTTCCAGGGCGCCTACCCAGTCTCGGTTTTGTAATAAAATCATAATTTTACCTGCTTCGTAAAAATCAATTTCGGCCAGTTGAGGGATAAAATCTTCAATCAAGGTGCGGTCTTGTTGGGTAAAAGCTTGATCGACCAGGTGTTGCTCATTGGGAGCTGTAGCAAATGTTTGCTTTGTGCCTGGCGCTTGATTTGAAATCAAAGGCAATGTAAAATAAAACCAAGCCCCTGATGCCCCTAAAGCCTGAGTCTCCGAAATGGTCAATACTCCAATTTCTCCCCCATGCGCCTCTACGGCCAACTTACAAAAGGCCAATCCCAACCCAGTAGAACGTTGGTCTTTTTTATCTATTCGACCAAATTTATCAAAAATAGACGCCTTGTGCTGATCTGGAATTCCTGGTCCGTTGTCTTTGATCCAAATCTTTAATTGGTTGTTTTGGGACATTTCTTCAGCAGCAAGTTGTACTACAGCATTGGCTGGAACGTACTTGATGGCATTGCCCAATAGATTGGTGAAAACCCGGGAAATATACCCTGCATCAACGCTCACGACTGCTTGTAGTGGGATGCTGTTTTTGATGTTGATGAGCTTTTCATCGGCCAAATCTTTGACCTGATCGATGACCGAAGTAATCAAATCTCCCATCGCGATTGGTTCGTGGGTAATAACCACCTCATTGCTCTCAAACTTTTGCACTTCCAGAATATTCTCAAGCATGCCCAATACCTGTCGCGCGGCCCTTCTCACCTGTAGGTGGTCAAAGTTGATCAATGGAGTAAGGGGTTGTTTGGCATCGTGTACCAACATATGAGAGAGTGATTCCCGAAAGTCGCTCAATTCGGCCAGTTTTTGGTTGCTGGTTTTCAACGCTTCGGCCTGTTGGGCAATTTCTTCGTTTTGTTCGGTAATTTCTCGGGTTTGGCGCGCCACCTCCATTTCCAGACGTTGTTTCTGTTTGCGTAATCGATAACCATTTACTCTGATGACTCCAATCATACAAAGCAGCCCAATAAGGATGTATCCAGCATAAGCCCAAGCAGTACGATACCAAGGTGGAGCAATGGTGAATGAATAACTACTGACCTCACTTACTTTTCCGTGTACGTTTTTAGCTTTTACTCGAAAAGTATAATCTCCTTCCCGAAGGTTGTTATATTCTTTTTTGGCTTCGGTGCTCCAGGCCGACCATTCATCACTGAACCCGATGAGTTGGTAGGCATATTGTAGTCGTTCTGGGGCTTCGAAAAACGAAATATTATAATTGAAGGTGAGTTGCCGGAAACCATAAGCCAGGGTCGTATTTGGAGCCAGTGAATTGGAACCTACCTGGGCCTTTATTTGGGCCGAATAACGAAAACCATAGTCTTTCTTTTTTTGGGGATGGTATACGAATAGTCCTTTGGAGGTGGCTATATACAATTGTTCCTGGTAGGTCATCAGTCCACTGACTTCGAGAGAAGGTAATCTGAGAAAAGGGGTAGGGTTCCAAGTATATTTTTGACCTTTTTGGTGGGCTATTCCAAATGAAGTCGTTTGACTGTCTTGGTCACTGATAAATATTTTGCCATTACTGGGGGCAGCAAAAGTAGCTTTGATGTGCTTTGAAGAGTTTGAGGTTAGAATATCGAGTTTACTAAATTGATTGAGTCGGTCATTAAATTCATAAATGCCAGAGGGGTTGTTGGCAAAAATTTTACCTTGATAAAGGTGAATAGAAAAATTAGTGTCATCACCAGTAAAGTTGCCTTTAGCAGTAGTGTAGAGGGTTTTATTGATAACTTCAGGAAAGTTTTTTTTATCAAACTCGTAACAGGCCACTCCTTTCTGACTGAAGCCAATCCATAATTGATTGCCACGGCGCAATATGTCCAGCGCAAGTTTATCTTTTTGATGCTCAATTTCACCAATTTCCTTTATTTGAGTTCCTGTCCATCTAAGGATTTTAATTTTGCCGCGAAAAGAAACATAAATGTTGTTTTGGGTATCATTCTTAATCAAGTAAATGCCATTTGAAGTAAACACCTTTTGGCTTTTGTTCCTTAAGTAATCCACCAAAAAGAGTTCAGTGGTGGTTCCTGCCAATAATTTACCATCGCCTGCGTGACATAAATTGATGGACGCTTGAGCAAAATTGAGAGGAATT
>CALDJV010000501.1 GCA_937899305.1 uncultured Cytophagaceae bacterium | reverse complement strand
TTTGACAAAGACAAGGTGAAGGCTTTGTTAGAGGAGTTAGAATTTAGAACCCTGAACAAACGCCTGTTCAAAGAGGCGGCGACAAGTGCCAGCCCCAAGAAAAAGGCCAAGCGGAGCCCCAAGGTGGCGGCCAACCAGATGGGATTATTTGGCGATGGAGTGACTGCTGATGGAAACACGACCCAGGTTACCACCAGTTTATCCAACATTCACAATACTGTACATCATTATTATTTGATTGATACGCCCGAGTTGCGTAAAAAACTGGTTGAGCATCTCGAGCAACAGGACGAGTTTTGTTTTGATACCGAAACGACCAACATAGAGGCCCAGAATGCCGAGCTGGTGGGTATTGCTTTTTCTACTTATGCCCACGAAGCTTATTATGTGCCCATTCCGGCCGACCAAAAAGCGGCCCAAGCCATTGTGGAAGAATTCAGAGGAGTATTTGAAAATGAAAACATTGGCAAAATTGCGCAAAACCTCAAATACGACTTGGTAGTGATGCGTAATTATAAGATAGAAATCAAAGGGAAGTTCTTTGATACCATGTTGGCGCATTACCTGTTGCAACCCGATATGCGCCATAATATGGATGTATTGGCCAAAAGTTACTTGAATTACGAGCCAGTAGAGATAGAAACATTGATTGGGAAAAAGGGCAAAAAACAGGGGAATATGCGGGATGTAGAACCCGAAAAAATCAAAGAATACGCGGGAGAGGATGCCGACATTACCTTGCAACTCAAAGAATTGTTTGATGCCCAAATACAGGCCCAGGACTTGCGCCATCCAGCGTCTAAGGAGGATGCCCAAAGTGGAGCCGATAAAGTCACCCTCAAAAAACTATTGGAAGAGGTAGAAACCCCATTGATCGAGGTGTTGGCCACAGTAGAGAGCAACGGCGTAAAACTGGACAGTGATAGTTTGGCTGAATTCTCGAAAGAGTTGACCAAAGAAATAAAGATACTGGAAGAGAAGATTTATAAAATTGCGGGAGAGCAGTTCAACATTGCTTCGCCCAAACAATTGGGAGATATCTTGTTTGGTAAATTAAAGCTGGACGACAAGGCCAAGAAAACCAAATCGGGACAGTTTGCTACTGGAGAAGAAATTTTGGTGAAATTGGCCGATAAGAACGAGATTGTTCAACACATTCTGGATTTCCGGGGCTTACAAAAGCTACAAAATACTTATGTAGATGCTTTGCCTGGATTGGTAAGCGACAAAACTGGACTCATTCATACCTCTTATAATCAAGCGGTAGCCGCTACCGGACGTTTGAGTTCTACCAACCCCAACTTACAAAACATTCCGATTCGTACTCCCCAAGGACGAGAAGTAAGGCGAGCGTTTATCCCACGTAGTGATGATTATGTGCTATTGGCGGCGGATTATTCGCAAATTGAGCTTCGAATTATGGCCGAATTTAGCCAGGATCAAACAATGATTCAAGCCTTCCAAAACGGAGAAGACATCCACGCCACTACCGCGAGTAAAATCTACAAAGTACCATTAGATCAAGTAGATAGTGACATGCGACGCAAGGCCAAAACGGCCAACTTTGGAATCATTTACGGGATTTCGGCCCACGGGCTCTCCGAACGCTTGAACATTCCTCGTAAAGAAGCTGGAGAAATCATTAAAGCCTACTTTGAAGAATTCCCAGCGGTGAAAAAATACATGGACGAAATCATCAACAAGGCCCGTGATCAGGAGTATGTAGAAACCATCCTGGGGCGCCGTCGTTATTTGCGTAATATCAACTCCCGCAATGCCGTAGAACGGGGCAATGCCGAACGCAACGCCATCAATGCTCCAATTCAGGGAAGCGCGGCCGACATGATCAAAATTGCAATGATCCGTTTGCATGAATTTCTCAAAAAAGAGAACCTCAAAAGTAAAATGATTTTGCAAGTGCATGACGAACTCGTGTTTGATGCCCATAAAGATGAACTCGACATTTTGAAGCCGGCCATTGTAGACTTGATGAAAAATGCATTGTCTACGATAAACCGAACCCTGCAGGTACCCATGGAGGTAGAAGTAGGAGAGGGGCAAACTTGGCTGGAAGCGCATTAACCTTCAGTTCATAGCAATCGGTCGATAGTCCATCATATAAACCGCTACCTATCTTAGAGAAGATGAGTAGCGGTTTTTTTAAACCAAATACAGGCATTTACTGAAATTTTTTATAGACTGAATTAGACTATTGCAGTATAAATTCAGCAAATTAATTCAAAGCTTTTTCAATGGCTTTGTCCAGTTTCTCATATATCGTAGGGAAGTAACCTGTAAGACTAAACGTAATATTGGTCTCCTTGTCAATAATCATGTTGGTAGGGTAGGAATTTATTCCATAATCATTTGCTACGTTTCTGGCATTACCCACCACTTTGTAATCAAACTTTTTCTTGCCTAAAAACTTTTGTAGCTTGGCTTTGCCATCCATTGCAAAAGCCAAAAATACTACCCCTTTATCTTGGTATTTTTGCACCAATTTGTTTAACTCTGGCATTTCCATCAGGCAAGGCTTACAAGCGGTAAACCAAAAGTTAACGACCACGACTTTGCCTTTGAGAGCGGCCAGCGAATATTGCTTGCCCGCGATATCTTCTACCTTAAAAGGAATGGCTTTTTTGCCTTTTACTTCGCCTCCTGCATCCATTTGCTTCATCATAGCCAACATTCTTGCCTTTTCTTCGGGAGTATTAGGACGCAATACGATGGCTTTTAGGTTTTCGTCCTTGTCTACATAGGGTACCATGGCAAAGTCCCCACTGCTGATTTTTTGCATCATTTCCATTCCCTTCACTCGCTTTCCCTCTTTTGAGTAAATGGGGATGCTTTCTCCATCTAGCATCACTTGTTGCTTTAGATCTTTCATTTCCACCCTGGTGAGCCCTTTTAAAGCTGGGATTTTTTTTACGATATCTGGTTGAGCGATTGCTGAATTACTGAAAAATACAACCAGTATTAGGAAGGCAGCGCGTAAAATAAATAGTTGTTTCATTTGTACAAACGGCGTTTAGTGAATGTTTAAAAACAAGGTATAGCGTTTTGCAATAAAGAGGCGTTAAATGGGAGTTAAAAGGTGTTAAAAAATGTTAATACTCTACCTAAGGAGGGTTTTTGATAAGACAATCGACGGCTTTATAAGGTGTATCATACCACTAGACATTTTTCGTTTGTGGAGATACCATAGCCGTCAGGTTAAAGTTTTTTTATCTTTATAATTACCATTGTCGCCTCAAACTGTGTCCCCACAGTCTGATCGATG
>CALDJV010000500.1 GCA_937899305.1 uncultured Cytophagaceae bacterium | reverse complement strand
ATCAAAACTTGTATTCTCATCATTTGTATAGGCGTTGTTCACCTTACTCAGGGGCAAAATGTGCAAAAAATTGTTTGCGATGGCAGCATCAATCAATTGGATTCTCTCATCAAGAGCGGTTTTGAGGTAAACACCCAAGACAAACGTGGGCTTACCGCCTTGCATTATGCAGTGGCCTGCAACAAAACAAAAATGGTTCAGCTCCTGATTGACAAAGGAGCCAACCCCAATACTATGGACAAACGAAAATATAGTCCACTGTACTTTGCGGCTGCTTACGACCGTCCCAAAATCGTGAATATGCTCATGGAAGCAGGCGCCAAACCAAGCATTGGACCCTCGCCTATCTTTTATGCAGTGTTGAATGACAACCTACCGATGCTCAAAAAATTGGTTACCTCTGAAATTGATATCGATGCCAAAAACAGGCGCGGCAATACTGCTTTGGCCATGGCTACTCGCCAGGACTCGAAAGAGATGGTGAAATTCCTATTGTCTAAAGGGGCTGATAAAAGTACCGTACCTACATTTAATTTGCGAGGCAAATACGTAGGGCAAACCGAACCAGGCTTAGAAGCCAAAATGTTTGCCCCCAACTTTGTTTCTACCGAAAGTTTCAACCATACTCCCAGCTTCACGCCTGATGGCAAAACCTTGTATTTCACCACCGAGTCCCGAAAATACCCGGGAGGCAGAATTATGATGACCCGAATAAAAAATGGGAAGTGGACCGACCCTAAACAAGCCTTTGCCAAAGGCGAATACCGGGAATTTGACTCGTTTGTAACCCGCGATGGTACTACTATGTATTATTGCTCTAATCGTCCCCGCTACCAAGGCGATACGACCAAAAGTGTGGATATGTGGATGGTAAAACGCAAAGGCAAAAAATGGGGCAAACCTATTCATTTGGGAAATGAGATCAACACCAAACACCAAGACTGGTTTCCTACGCTCTCTGACAAGGGTACGCTGGTGTTTTCAAATGGCCCTCGGGGCAAAAGCAAAATTTATTATGCAACCCTCAAAAATGGCCAATACCAAAAAGGTGTTGCTTTTAGCGACTCGATCAACAGCCCACATCAGGATTATGACCCCATCATTGCACCCGACGAAAGCTTCCTCATTTTTTCTTCGCGCCGCCCTGGGGGCTATGGTAGTGTCGATTTGTACATCAGTTTCAAAAAACCCGATGGCACCTGGACCCAAGCCAAGAATATGGGCAAAGCCATCAATACCAAACAAATAGAGTTTGCCCCTACCCTTTCGCCTGATGGTAAGTATTTATTCTTTAATCGAGGAGGAGATATTTTTTGGGTGAGTACAAAAGTCATCAAAAACCTGAAATCACTTTAGAACCAGATTTATTTGGCTTACTACCCACCCTCGCACCAATGCCTGCTTGTGATCAAGCACAGGAACACAAGCAGGCGCTGTTGCTATCAAGGTTCATACGCTACTCATTAAAACTATGTTTTTTAATCACTTAAATGTTCACCAACACTCCGTGAGGTGTTTACTATTTTTCGTCTTTATTTTATTAATCAACCTGATGGCCACTGGGCAAAGCAGCATTCGGGGGAAAGTCACCGCCCAAGACAATGGGGAAGCTGTGGCGGGGGCATCGATCTATATCAGCAACACTACCATTGGCACCGCCAGTAATGGGGAAGGCTTTTTTAACCTCACCAACACTCCTACTGTTCCTTTTGTGCTCAATATTTCGTCTATCGGGTTCCAAACCAAGGTAATAAGTGTAAACCCCAGCCAAGATAGTGTATTGAACATTACGCTTGTTGCCAATGTACAACAATTGAAAGAAGTGGTGATTACGCCCGAAAAAAACGATTTGTGGGCCAACTTTGGACAAAAGTTTTTGTCTGACTTGATTGGGTATTCCCAATTTTCTCAACAATGCAAAATCAAGAATCTGCAAAGTATTGTCCTTGATTTTGACCGGGAAAAACAGGTATTGTCCGCTTTTTGTCGAGAGCCACTTATTATTGTCAATAAGGCCCTGGGGTACCAAATCAGCTATTGGCTAGAGGGGTATCAATATTCATTTAAATCCAACCGTACTTTTATAGCAGGTTATCCCTTTTTCAAAGATTTGTCAGGTCCCAAAACCCGCAAAAGAAAAGCCAGAAGGTACGCCAAAAATCGAGCGAAATCTTACCGAGGATCACTCACTCATTTTATCCAGGCGCTTTATGCCAACCAATTGCCTCAAGCCGGGTTTCGGGTAGATGTCATGCAGCGGGTCAAAATCAGTGATGCCTACAAGGATAAAAGCAAAGAGATAGACACCTTGTTTTATAATGATGTCAATATTCAAAAAATTCAAGCCGCCCTCAAAACCCGAACTCCTAACGAGGCGATTGCCCAGCGTTACCTTCAGTCGGTAAAAAACTGGTACCTGAACAATGTAATGGGAAAGTTAAGACTTAGATTGGGCCGAACCAATGTAGTATCATCGGTGTATGAATTTGATCGGGACCCTTCAAATGCTGAAAAAATAATTGTGAGTAATTATAAAAGTGATCCCAGTTTGGAACAACGATCACGACAAGGCAGGGTCAATATGATTGTGGCTCAAAATATAGATGCCAGTCGTTTTGTACAAAACGCAACTAAAAGTACCAAAAAGCTCCAATTCAATCATTTTCTCTATGTAACTTATCGCAAAGAAATAGAGGAACCTGCTTATCAAAAAGCAATGTTTCCATTCAAGGATTTTGTCAGAAAAAAGCAAACCAGTATTATTTCTATCCCCCATCAAGCCCACATCATCATTCATCCCAATGGCTATTTTTATCCGCCTGGTAATATCTTAGTGGAAGGATACTGGGCTTTCGAGAAAGTGGATAAATTGCTTCCTTTGAACTATAAACCAGAAAAGTAACTTGATTTATTGAATAATTTCAGACCTGACGGATTTTAAAAACTTGTCAGGTCTAAACGCTGATTAGGTAATTTTTTCTTGAGAAAACAACATTGGTCAATACACCTTTACTCCTTTAAACAACCACTGGCTCCACTCTTGATTGAAGGTATGTACTTTTTCGGTTGTTTTTCCTTGGCCATTCACCACCTGCCCTCCGGCATGTTTCCAGGCAAAGATGCCCCCATACAGGTTGAACACATCTTTAAATCCCATTTTGACCAGTTTTTCAGCGATTTTTTCGCTTCGATAGCCTACCGAACAATACACTACGATTTTCTGGTTTTTGGGTAATTTGGCTACTTTTCGCCATTGAAAGGTATCATACCCTACCCATAACGCACCACGAATATGACTTATATCAAACTCAGGTTTTTCACGGGCATCCAAGAAAACCACATTTTTGTGGATTGACTTTCGAGGTTGTTGCGTGATTGTTTCGGCCTGCACTTCTTTTACCGAATGACTCAACAACTTTTGCAACATTTGATCAAAGGCTTGCTGTTGCTGGGGCGTCTGGGCCTGACTTGGTGCATTCATCAAAAACAAAAAATAAAGAGTAGTCAAGTAAAATATTTTCATTTGATTTTTGAATTTCTATTGTTCCGCTTCGCTTATTGTTGCATTTTTCTATTGTTACATTGCTCCGCTACGCTCATTGTTAAATGGTTGCGCGAGGCGACGAAAAACTATGGACTATGGACCATCGACTGTGGACTAAAAAAACTACTGACTACGAACTACTAACTAAAAAAACTATGGACTATGGACCGTTGACTGTGGACTAAAAGCTACATCTTAATCAACGCTGCATAGGCCTTGTCGAGGGCCTTGAGTGCTTCGTGGGTGCCTCGTTCTACAATTTTGCCGTATCGCAATACAATGATCTCGTCACTGTCACGAATGGTGCTCAGGCGGTGAGCCACCACCAACACCGAACAAGAACGACGACGAATGTTGTTTTCAATTTCCTTTTCAGTCACCGGATCCAATGCACTGGTCGCTTCATCTAAAATCAAGATAGACGGATTGCCCACCAATGACCGGGCAATTTCCAGGCGTTGCCGTTGGCCTCCACTCAGGTTTTTGCCCCCTTCGGCAATCATTCCCTCGTAGCCATCTTTACGCGACCCAATGACATCGTGGATGAGCGCATCTTTGGCAGCTTGAGTAATGAGTTGGTCAGGAATGGTATTATCCCATAACGTAAGCAAGTCTTTGGTGGTACTCTCAAACAAAAAAATGTCCTGATCTACCATCGCCAACGAGTTGTTGATCACCTCGCGAGGAATTTGCTGACGCGGTTTGCCATCCAATAAAATCTCTCCACTCCAGGGCTCATACAAACCCGCCAGTAATTTGGCCAAGGTAGATTTGCCACTGCCCGAACCACCTACCAACGCCACCCGCTCGCCAGGTTCGATACTCAAACTAAAATCCTCGATGAGGGGTTCAGCATAACGACTATAGCCAAAAGTAATATTTCGAAACTCTACGTAGCCTTCCAGCTTTTTGGTGATGATGTTGAAGTCAAAATTGGTTCCGTACTCAAATTTATGCGCATTTTGCTCGGTCTGCGGATCAATAGACGCTTTCATGATGTCATCCAAACGGTTCATATCTCCTTTGGCCTCTTGTAACTTGCCGCCTAGATTTACCAAATTTTCTACCGGATCCAAAAAGCTATGCATCAGGCTTTGAAACGCTACCAACATGCCTATGGTCATATATCCATCCATCACCCGCAAACTGCCCAAAGTCAAAATCGTAATCGTGGTAAAAGCACTCAATACCGTTGGTACTGCACTTAAGAACAACCCCCAGGCGGCATTGCGTTGCTCAGCATTGACTACCTTGGTCATGTAACCCGCCCATTTTCTAAAAAAATCATCTTCTCCCCCACTGGCCTTGATCGTTTCAATCATTTGCAATCCATTGGTAGCCACTCCAGTCAGCTTGCCCTCAGCCTGCTGAAACTGGCTGTAGCTCTCTTCTCGTTTGTTGGCGACCAACCGCAACGCCAAGATATTCAAAGCAGCAAAACCCAGTCCTATCAGTGACAGTACCATGTCGTACTGCAGCATAATCAGGAAAAAAAACACAATGAGAAGCAAGTCCAAAAAATTACGGGCAAACTGACGGGAAAGCAACTCTGCCACGTCGTCGTTGGTATCTACCCGTGAGGCAATATCGCCCGCGTAGCGTTGTTGAAAAAAATCTACCGGAAGGCGCAATACATGCCAAAAAAACCGGGAAGAAGTCGCCAACGACATTTTGGTTTCCAATCGTAACAAATAACGGTTTTTGATCCACTCCAGCACTCCTCGCAGCAAGGCAGCTACCCCCATTCCAATCAACAAAGGAGTAAACCAATCGTGTAGCCCCTCCACCAAAATTTCGTCTACAAATAATTGCAAAAACACCGGAATAGCCAACCCAGGAACCAATAGCAGCAAGCCTACCAGTATTACAAAAAGCAAGTCTTTTTGATATCCTTGAATGCGTTCCCTGATCGCGTGCCATATTTGCGGCTTGCGGCCTCCTTTTTCGAAGGTTGGTTCGGGTTCAAAAGTAAGTACCACCCCAGTAAAGGCCTCATCAAAGGCTTCATATGATACTACTCGATGTCCTACGGCTGGATCGTTCAAAAACACTTTGTCCTTTTTCAAGTCCATTCCTTCGAGCACTACAAAGTGGTTGAAGTTCCAGTGTATAATCACGGGCAACGACATTTCCGGCAACTCCTCGGGATCTCTTCGATATCCTTTGGCTTTTAAGCCATGCTTTCGGGCTGCTTTGAGAATGTTACTGGCCTTGCTGCCATCTCGGGTGACATCACAATCGTAACGGAGCTGCTCTAGGGGCAGGTATTTGCCATAATACCCCAACACCATCGACAAAGTAGCCGCTCCACACTCCACTGCTTCCATTTGCAGCAAATTAGGCGTTTTGGCCCTTTTGGTCCTCTGAATATGATGATCCGTACTTTTGCTCATATGTTTTTAACCTGTTATGATCATTTACTTAGGCCAGGAATGAGTAAACCAATCGGTTTTTCTTTTTTGATAATGATATTGGCCGCACAAATGGTTCCGGCATTGATTTTTATGCGAGGAGACCGTCGGGTAGTCCAAGCGTAGCCACTGTACGACTGAGGGGCTTTTTCTAAGGCTACAAATACCGCAATGGGGGGCTCCTCACGAGCAAATGCTTGTACCAACTCCTGACTACCCAAAATACGCGCCATTCCATTTTTGGTAGAGGGATACTCAGATACTTGCACGACCTTGCCCTTGATGTAGCCCGTTTCTTCAATCTTGACGGTAGTGGGGGCAATTTTTACCTCCATGTTTTTGGTAATTTTTTTTCCATCCTCGGGAGGAATATAAATCACCGCCTCCAATCCTTTTTGTTGGTTGTCTTCCACCTCTACACTAATCACGGGCGAACCCTGCTCAATCAATTGCCCTTTTTTGGCCATGAGTTCTATGACCTTGCCTTCGTAAGAGCTCGTAACATAGCGCAACAAGTTAAACTTTACATTGATTTCGCCAATATTGCCCCTTAGATCATTGATTTCACCTTCTAAAGCATCTAGTTCATCATCTTTAGCACCTCTCATTTTCAAAAGTCGTTGGTTGTAGCCATCCAATACCTTCTCCATAGAATCTACCCGCGCCTCGGTCATTAGAAATTGTCGATGGGCTTCACTGACTCTAGTGCGCCCCACTCATTTTTTTTGTAGTAACAATTCCAGGTTTTTATAATGGGCCTCTTGTTGCTTCATCGTGTGTCTCAGTTGGTTGAGCGCTTTGTCTTCTAAGGTATATTTTTCTTGGAGCAACTTTCTTTTGATGGGTGATACAATGACATATTGCACAATGCGATTTCGTTTGCTTTTCAAGTAGGCCAGTTTTTCTTCCGCATTTTCTATCTGTAACCTCAACTCGGGCTGAGCCACGGTGGCTATAGTATCATTTTTGGACACGCTTTCTCCCTCGCTTACCAATACTTGCTCTACAATGCCCGAACCAATTGCGGTGATGTCGGCAATGCCTCCTGACTGAATCAATATGCCTTTACCATTGACGGTTTTGGGCAACTCTCCCAAAAAACTCCACAGCAATAAGGCAAAAATCAATCCGCCCAAGGCAATCAACGCCAGCCAACTACGGGTAGAGGTTACTTGCACCAATTCCTGAATATTGTCGGGCGACGAAAGCCGCTCCAGGGCCTTTTCCCGGAATACCTGTTTTTTTGTTTCACCCATGATTCTGTTTATATTGTTTCGCTTATTGTTGCATTGTTAAATTGTTATATGGCTAGTTCCTTCGGTTGCACTCAGGACTTCGGGTTGCGCGAAGCGCTATAGTAATTGTTGATGATTGATTGTTAATTATTCCGCTTTGCGCTACTATGGACCGTCGACTGTGGACTGAAAACCAATTGTTCCGCTTTGCGTTACCGTGGACTATGGACCGTCGACTGTGGACTAGATAAAACTACCAACTCCTGACTACGAACTACCAACTAAACCACCAACCATTTGCTATACATAAAGTAAACCAAAACCCCTCGAAATAAAAAAGACTTCCAACAATTTGCTGAAAGTCCTCTATGTATTTTCTTGTGACACGGCATTGCTAATGATAGCATCTATTGACACACAATATTACTCTCACTTTGGCTTGTCTCGGTGGCATTGGTGACCGAATCGAGATACAGCACCAAGCGATCGATTGCAAAACCTTTGGAGCGCCCTGATAGCTGAATGGTATAGTCCCCCACAGCATTGAAAGTTACGTAAATATCATGGGCGTCATTATCACTGGTACGTGCCTGTACACTCCACTGCTCGGCTTGGTTCATATACACCTTAAACCAACCATCACCACCTCCCCCATTGGGGTTAGGAGTCTTGCCTGATCCCTTGGGATATACCGTACTACTGCCATCGGACTTGCGTCCAAAAAAATCATCTGCATCAGGCATTTTTACCCAAGCATCGTTGCTTTCGGTACTATTGGTACCTTCGTTAATTCGGGAACGCCACTGAAAACGATATGTACCAGGAGTGGTGATTCGAATTTTATAATTGATCACTCCTTCCCCAGTTTTACCAAAGTTATTGTCTCCTTCCCACTGGATGTAACCCGTACCAGTAAAGTCTGCCACCGCATTGCTGGTAATCCAATCAGCTGGAATTGTCGCATTTTCGGCCTCAATAATGAGCAAACCGTCTTTTTCTTCAAATACAAATTCATCAGGATCACTACATGGTCCGGTAGCTCCTGGCGCAGGACTGTCGTCTTGTTTGGTACAAGCTCCTAAACTCACCATTACTAAAAGCACCACTAGATAGTGCTTTCTCAACACACTTTGTAAATTATTCATAAGACAAAAAGATATTTAAAAATTGTTTTAGCAGTTTTTTTTGGAAAGGTAATGCACAATCAACTCAATAAAAAAAAGACTTCCGACAATTTGCCGAAAGTCTCCAAGTATTGAATAATGGAATTTGATTTGGATTGTGTTTTATATCTTAGTAACAGTTACGCAATAATTGTCCGTTTTCACTTCAATTTTGCTTGTCAGGCAACTGATTTTGAACATTGTTACTTAACGAAATCTTCTTTTGCGACAACGGGGTCCTTTGCCTCCTCGGCGACGACCAATGTGTGGTCCACGACGACGACGGCGGCGACGACGACGGCCTGCTCCTCCGGCAACCGCTTCCAACTCATCTTCGCTCAACTCTCCATCTTCATCGTCGATTTCTAGCGAAGGGATCAACAAATGTAATTCAGTGGCCGTGTTTTCGTGGAAATAAACTTTAAACTCATCAGGTACAAAGAAATCTGGTAACTCTTTTGCCAAAACTCCCTTGGGGTCAATCATCAACAAGTCTTTGAAACTTTTGTCGGCCATTGCTTTATCAAGTACCACATCCATGGGATCATCATCTACAATGTCATCGGCAGATGCTTCACTATCGGGTAACAAGATGACATGCATCTCGTTGGCAGTATTTTCGTGTACAATCAGGTTTACAGTATCAGGAAGTTGTACATCAGGAAGTTCGTTGGCAAGGGCTTTTCGAGGATCGTTTTTCAGAGCATTTCGGAAGTTGGCATCGCTGATTAATTTTTCCAAACTACCGAATTTGTTTAATATCTCTTGTTGAGTCATAATAATGAAATGAAAGTTTAGTAGTCATTTTTCTAAACTACGTGATCTACTCTTGATTAGTTGTTGTTTATATTATTAAATACAATAAATTGAGT
>CALDJV010000499.1 GCA_937899305.1 uncultured Cytophagaceae bacterium | reverse complement strand
GAAAAGTACTTATAGCCTTCACTTAAACTTTGATTTTAGAGTAAAAATTGGGGAGTAAAGGTTGAACCTAAAAAGTGATACTTGGGTTATAGAAGGCAAACAAAAAACCTGTGAAAGAGATTCTCTCACAGGTTGGCTAAAAACAGTAACTATGCAGTATAGCAACTTATTAAGATTTTTGATCAAAAGCAAGACTGGGTTGCTTTAGACCATACTGGGTTCTATGTCAAATTTAGTAAAATCAATGACTGGCACCTGGATAATTTCCATATGATGTACTTTAGAAGATATGGGTCCTTTGTGACAGGCCGATAAAAATTTTTCTACCGTCATCTGAGACGCTTCAGCTTCCATATATACACTCCCATCCCTCCTATTTTTTACAAACCCCTTGACGCCTAATTGATCTGCCACATCTTTAGCAAAAGCCCGATACCCTACTCCCTGAACCTTGCCAATTACAGATATTTGGTAATGATGTTTTTTTAAGGTGTGCATTTATACTATTAAAAATACGCAAATATTTATATTCTATTGCATACAATATACTAAAAAACCAGCAAACTACCCGTTATTAAGCTAGTAAAACTAAAATAATAACAATAATATTTTACTGCTTATTAAAAACCAGCCTCATTTCATCAAGGGCTGGGTTTGGTTAATCCAAACACGTCGGGGCGACTGTAATGCCCAATTGGGTCAAAATCCAACTTGGCCCGAATCACCTCATCCATATCTAAAGATACGGTCATGATCTCTTCTCTATCAAACAAAGGGCCAGCTAATACTTTTCCGAGAGGAGAAATGACTACACTACCTCCTCTACTCATGATTTCAGGCTGAGATTGCATTTCCGCCAAGGCTAAAATTTCAGGCGGATACATTGGTTTGGTTACAAATTGATTGCAACCAATCACAAAACAACGTCCTTCAAGGGCAATGTGTTGCATAGTAGCCTGCCAAGTATCACGGGCATCGGCCGTAGGCGCTACATAAATTTGCACCCCTTGATCATACAATGTAGTACGCGCCAGTGGCATGTAGTTTTCCCAACAGATCAAACCTCCCAATTTGCCAAATGGTGTTTTGTATACCCCAAGGTCGGTTCCATCACCTTCTCCCCAAATGATCCTTTCAGCAGCGGTGGGCTTCAGCTTGCGATGTTTGCCCAGCAAAGTTCCCTCAGGCGAAAAGTAAACCAAAGAACAATACAAAGAACCGTTGATCGTGTCTCGTTCGGTAATACCCATTACCAGATATACCCCAAACTTTTTCGCCCAATTGCCTAGTTTTTGGGTAGCCTTCCCTGGCACCTCTACCGAGTTTTGCCAGTACAGTTTCCATACATCACGGCCTGCTTCAGTACGGCTTCCTACAACTGAACCAAAACTGAGACCTCGAGGATAGGCAGGCAAAAAAGACTCTGGAAAAACGATCAATTCAGCCTCTTTTTCAGCTGCTTTTGCCATCAAATCATAGGTTTTCTGAAGACTTTGCTCTAAGTCAAACAATACGGGGGCAGCCTGGATCACGGCTATCTTGAGGTGGGACATACAAACGATTTTATTGTTTTTCGGGAAATGCCAAAACAATGAATATCAATTAACGAATACCAATTTTATCAGGTTTTCACCTACTTTTTTACTTGGTATTCGTTAATCAGTCACCGATATTCAACTAAAGAAATTAATAATCTCCCATTGTTTCTTCTAACTGCCCCAAAGCTTCGGCCAGTTGTTCGTCACTAGGGGCTACTCCGTGCCATTTGTGGGTACCCATCATGAAGTCAACCCCAGCGCCCATTTCGGTTTGCATCAAAATCATCAAAGGTTGCGCTCTTTTGGTGAGGCCGCGGGCGTGTACCAAGGTCTTAATTACCTCTTCCATACTGTTGCCTTTCATATGCAATACTTGCCAGCCAAAAGCCTTCCATTTTCCTTCTAAATCCGAAAGCGACATCACATCTTCTACTGGGCCATCTATTTGTTGCCCATTTACATCAATGATCCCAATTAGATTGTCTACCTTGTGGTGGGCCGCATACATGGCTGCTTCCCAAACTTGGCCCTCTTGCTGTTCGCCATCACCCATGAGCACATATACCAAATGATCATCACCACTTAGTTTTTTGGCTTGGGCTACTCCAGTAGCTACCGACAAACCTTGCCCTAAAGAACCAGAGGCTACCCGAATACCTGGTAAACCTTCTTCGGTAGCAGGATGACCCTGTAAACGGGAATCGATTTTGCGGAAAGTCGCCAATTCGCTTACTTCAAAAAAACCAGATCGGGCCAAGGTGCTGTACCAAACTGGTGAAATATGTCCATTAGATAAGAAAAACATATCCTCCCCTTCTCCGCTCATTTTGAAGTTTTTGTCGTGGCGCAAAATCTTGAAATAAAGCGCTACAAATAAATCAGTACAACCTAATGAACCTCCAGGATGGCCAGAGTTAACGGCATGCACCATTCTTACAATGTCTCTACGTACTTGTGAAGCAATTTTCTCTAACTCCTGAATTTCAGTATTTTCCATAATATTTATTGGTGATAAAAGCCTAAAAACAAGAAGCTGCAAGTTATTTGACTTGCAGCTTACCACCAAAAAATTTTGAATGAATATCAATTCTAATCACTAACTCACTAAAATCTGATTGGTGTGATCAGCGGTTTTTACCTTGGTAATGATTTCAGTAATTACCCCTGCTTCATCGATCACAAAGGTAGTACGAGCGGTCCCCATGTAGGTCTTGCCATACATTTTCTTTTCTTTCCACACTCCATACAACTGATTAATAGAAGTATCGGTATCGGCTACTAGCGTGAAAGGTAACTCGTATTTGTTAATAAATTTGGTGTGGGATTTTTCATTGTCTTTGCTCACTCCAATTACCTCATAGCCATCTTTTTGAATCACGTCATAGTTGTCGCGCAGATTGCAAGCCTGGGCCGTACACCCCTTGGTATCGTCTTTTGGATAAAAGTACAAGATTACTTTTTTGCCTTGATAGTCTTCCAATTTTACTGGGTTCCCGTTTTGGTCTACCCCCTCAAACAAAGGAGCCTTGTCTCCAACTTTCAATTCCATAATCTTTTGTTTAGTAGTTTTAGTGAATGCTTGTCACAGAAGTCATCTCGACTTTAGAATGCAATGTTAACTGATTGCCTGTGGATTTGTTTGATGATTTGGAATTAGTTGGTTTCACCTCAATTTCATCGTTTCCGAATAAACAGAGGGTGTCGACGGCTATTGAGTTGTTGACGCACTACATCTTGCCGATTGTTGTAGTATTTATTGGGTTTTTGGCCATTTTCACCGTATTTCTTTTCGTTGGGTTGATATTGAATGGTTTTTACCACATCCGACTTGATATGTCCGTACTTTTCTACAATTACCTTGTTTACCCGCCCTTGTTGGTCATAAAAAAAGTGGGTGGTATGCCGTTGATTGGCTTGATCTCGCGGATTGGAAGTTCCAGTATAAAAAAGCACTTGTTGGGTAAGCTGATTCTGTCCATTGTAATGATACTCAATTCGTTTGATACAAGTCTGGCCAGCACATCCCCAGAAGTTTTCCATAATAAGGCGGCCTTTAGCGTCATATACCGGTCGCGAGTAGTCACTATTGATGCCAGGAGCAGGTAATTGTTGTAGGGATTTGGTCATCCCTCGGCTATTTTTGTAGCGAGATTGGGCTTTTGTATACATGATACTTATACATAATAACACGCAGCTCATACCTATGCCTGAATAAAAAGGGCGAGCAATTTTCATATCCTGAATGGTTAGAGTAATGATTGTTGATACAATTTAATCATCTTGCGGGGATTTATCAACTGAGAAGGCACGGGATTTTTACTTTCAAATGTCCATCGAGCCCAGGTTATTATAGTATATAGAGATAAACATTAATCACTGAAAAATGAGAAGCATTGCATTTATATTTTGTTTGGGGCTGAGCCTGGGTTTTGGCTATGCACAACATAATGATTTGGAGAAAGATAAACTAGTAAACGCATTTCTAAAAGAACATCCAATAGATGAATTATTAGGCAGATGTATTGCTTTGTATCAACAACAAGAGTACCCTAAAAACCTTCCCTTGGATTTTTGGAAACAGATCAAAAGGATGGTGTCTTTGAAGAAGAAATATTATGCCCAAAATATTGTAAATACCTTAAAAAAGAGCCTATCAGTGAGTGAACTTACCATTTTGGCAATGCCAACTTCCGACAAAAAGGACGCTCTGATTAAGACGAAAACGAGTCAGGAATTACAAAATTTAACTAATATAGCCGTCTCTATGACTCGCCCTCTTATGAAGGATATTCAATACTTGATCATTCAAGAGCTGAAAGAAAGGAAGGTGTACAAAAAGAACGTTACACCAGAAAATTGCGCTAAGTTTCGTTATGGTAAATTTATTACTTACCCTTTGGCAAATAAGCTTCCGATATTTATGATTAGGAAGCAACACCAACAAATCGAATACAGTAAAGTTGATAATGCCAAAACCACCTTTGCAGTAAACTGGAAAAATACTGGCTACGATTTGAGCATTTTAAGCATATATCCAGAAGATATCGAGGCCAATGTATATTTAGGAGACACCTTGAAAGTCACCATCTATCATATTGAAGGCAATACTTACAGTTATCAGGCTGAAATAAGGGGAGTCATGTATTTTGGTAGAGTCAGCAAGGTACCCAACAGTACCAGGTATACTGATTACATCACGGGATGGAATCTCGAAGAAAAAAACTGGTTTATGGAAAACTGTTTGGAAGGTGAAATAACCAAAAAACTAGGGAAAGCCAAAGCCAAAGCAATTTGTGCCTTTACTCAAGCGAAACTCGAGAAAATATACCCAATTCCTACTATGATTCCTGAAAATAATATCACGGAAGAAATCCAACAGCTTGTCCTGGAGTGTTTGCAGCAAAAACCGCCTAAATTTTAAAATCATGCTACACCTCATCACTGAAGAAAATCAGCACGAATACAAAGTAAGATTTATTGGAGCTTTGATTGCTTTTCCGATTCCGCTCAATTTTTTAGAAATGGAATCTAATGTAGTTTATCTTACCATGACATTTGCGCTCGGTTTTCCACTTTGGGGCATCATGTTCAACTTGTTGGCTTATTTGATCGGTAATCTCATCCAAGGTTTTGTACCACAATTATCTCGTGAGCAAATCTATCGCAGTTTGATTCTGGGACACTTGCCTCTATTCTTAGCCGTTTTTTCTATTCCAGCATGGGGGCTCATTCCGTTTCAACAACTATACTTATTGGTTCTTTGGGGTGTTTCTATTTTCTTGAGCTTTTATTTGATAAACAAAGCTACTAGTAAAATAAAAACTCACTTATGAAATACCTCCGATACTTCTTGTTGTTCACATGCACCCTGGTAGTAGTACAGGCAAAAACCAACGCTCAAACCTCAGTTGACTTGAAGCGTTTCTACTTTCCCTATTCCAACTTCTTTACTCCAGTGGTATATCAATTTGTAGACCAGCTAAAACCCGAAAATGTTCAATATTGGAGGATGCAAACCCAAATAATTGGTGGAGATACCATCTTGACGACCAAAACCTATGACCACACATTTACCGAAGTAGAACGGGTCGTGGAAAAAATCACCCCACAAGGAAGCCAACTTACCCAAATGAGACTGATGATTGACGGCAAACTACAGCAAACCCAGCTAGGGCAAAAACAAGTATATCGCTGGCATCAACCAATTGGGCAAAAATTAGCCTGGGATATTAATTACGTTAGTAGTTATGGACGCGAAAACTTGCTCAAACAAAGGACTCGATTAGGGAAAGTTCGCTTTACATCACGATCAGGCAAAACACACCAAGCCATCAAATTTAAAGATCATTACACCCGAACCGTCCAAAAAGGCAAACAGTCCGACGCTCTAAGCCTCTACCAATACTCGATATATGGTAAAGGCTTGGGAACCGTCGAGTACCAACGGTTTTACCAAGGTAAAATGATCTTACATTATAAATTAGTCCGAGTCATCAATGTACAGGATTGGAAAAGGCAGAAAAAAAGAAAAAATCGCAAGTAATTATTCATCACAATATTTCTTCAACAATTCGGCTACTTCGTTGCCATATAGCTTTTTGTAACCCAATTGTTGAGCTCGACGCAGGTCTTGACAAGCCAAATCCAAGTTGTTTTGAGCAATGTATACCAAAGCTCGGTTTTTATATGCATAGGAGTTTTTGGGATTGTACTTGAGCGAATGGTTGATATTCTTGAGTGCTTTTTGGTATTGCCCCATTTTATAATAGGCGTGCCCTATGTTGTTGTAGGTAAAAATGCGGTTTTCTTCTGGCGGATTCATCGATAACACCTTCTGAAAGCCTTTCAGGGCCAATTTGTACTTACCAAGTCTGATAAAATTGAACGCTTGTCCTTCGTAGCAAAAGGTGTCGGTACTATCCAGAGTCAATGCCTGCTCGAAATCGCGGGCTGCCTTCTGATATTCCCCCATCAAAACATAACACCGGGCGCGACCTTCGTAGGTATTTCCTTTAGCTGGATCTAGCTTCAGCGCCTTGTTAAAGTCTTGAATTCCTAATTGTGCCTTGCCAAAGCTTTTGTAGACCCACCCTCGGTCTTCGAAAAACAAGCCCTCGGTATTATCCAAAGCAATGGCTTTATTCAGGTACTTCAAGGCCAACTCATATTGTTCAGTTTTGTAATAAGGCCAGGACTTGGCCCGATGATAAAGAGCATTGGTGCTGTCTAATTGAATAGCCTGGTTAAAGTCTTGCAGCGCCTGTTTGTATTGTTGTTGTCGTTGATACACCCATCCCCTCCCGTGGTAAGCCTGTGCCTTTCGCACTCCTCGTTCAATCATTTTATTGAAATCATTCAAGGCCAATTGATACTTGCCCATTCGGTTATAAATGCCTCCCCTAATCTCATAAAAAGCACCATTGGTAGAATCTAGCCGAATCGCTTGCTCAACGTCAATCAATCCCAAATCATATCTTCGGTGAATCGCGTGAATTTGGGCGCGTAATGAATAGGCATATTCATATTGGTCGTTCCGTTCAATCAAATTATCTAAAAGGTCTTCGGCAGCTTTGTATTTATCGTCATAATAGAGAATCCGCGCCTTTTGCCATACAAATGCAGCATAGTCCTGAGAGTACACCAAAGCCGAATCAATATTTGTATATGCCAATTCAAATTGTTTAGTTCTGAGGTAATGATCTGATAACCAATAGTAGGCTTGATGAAAATCAGGCTTCAATTTAATTGCCCTTTTGGTAAGTTTTAAAAATTGTGCATTTTGGCTCAATGAATCTCTCAATACCAAGCCCTTATACAGCAAAGTCAATGCATCATTAGGATTTTTGGCCAAACGACGCTCCGCCAATTTGAGCGCCTTTGCGTACTCCTTATCATAATACGCAAAACCCACCTCATTCACTTGTACAATCCTCTGAGTAGCCTCCAAAACCCAAATCATTGTTTTCTTTATCAACTGCATGCTCAACAAAGGTAAGTTGTACCTCAGATTGCCCAAAATCAATGGTTTTCCTGCCTTCAGGCGTCGCTTGATTTGTTTGATTTGCTCGGGTGAAATGTGCAGGTCTATGGTCGGCATCAATGCTGCTACCCAATTGTCGTATTCCTTGATCATAGACTCCGCATATGAAGCCCCCAGAAAACCCTGATCTCTGTATTCTCGAAATGCATTTTGTCTGACCCGATACTCAAAACCAGGTTTTAAAATCTCAAATATCTCATAAATGTCTTTTTGTTTTTCGGTCCATGAGGTTTGATCCTGAGCGGTGATGTAAAAAGAAAGGCTACATAGCAGCCCAAGGCAGGTGATATATCGTTTCATATTATTTTTATTAAGTTGATCAATTGCAAATATCCAAATTTACGCTCTAATTTACACTTTCTATTTCGGTAGTTTTCTTACAATTGATTACTTATGCAACACCTTTTAGTAGAAATTAAAGCCCACGCCACCCAATCTGCTCAGATTCGAGCCTTTTTGAACCAACAACAAGCCGATTTCAAGGGGGTAGATCACCAAACTGACACCTATTTTCGGGTAAATCAAGGTAGGCTCAAACTACGGGAGGGCAACATTGAAAATCATCTCATCCAATACCATCGGCCAAACCAAGCCGAAGCCAAAACCTCTAAAGTATTGTTGTACAAATCCAACCCTGAATCTACCCTCAAGCAAATCCTGACCAATGCGCTGGGAATATTGGTAGTGGTTAAGAAAAAGCGGGAAATTTATTTCATCGACAATGTCAAGTTTCACATTGATGAAGTAGATGGACTGGGTCATTTTGTAGAAATAGAAGCCATCGGCAACCAAGGCGAACACCAAGAAGTCGACCTGCGTCAACAATGTTTGCATTATCAACAAGCCTTGAACATTCAGTCCACAGATTTACTAGAGGTATCTTATAGCGATATGTTACTAAATGAAGTGAAGTAGGATTTAAAATAGTGGCAAGCTTCTAAATCCACAAAAACCCATTTGGTAACTTCAAAATTATTGGTCAAATTGCTGAAATTAATTGAGCAAAGACTTTTGGTAAATAAGCCTCCAAACTAACAATCAAGATGAAAGCAACCATACTCATCGTAGACGACGAAGTTACTAACCTCAAAATTTTAAGAGAATATCTTACTACCGCCGATCACGAATACCGCATTTTGCAAGCTACCAATGGCAAGCAAGCTTTTGAGATTGCTCAAAAAGCCGATCCTGACTTGG
>CALDJV010000498.1 GCA_937899305.1 uncultured Cytophagaceae bacterium | reverse complement strand
TTATTAGAATTCTTGGGAAGACTTGACAAATAATGTACCGCTCACTAATGATCACACACCTAAGAATTAGCCTATTAATCAGGAATAAAAAACTACTTTTATATCTCAATAACTCGACACAACTTTTAACCCTAGAGGATTCTGATTTTCAGATACTTCTGAATCTAAAAACTATTTACTTGTATGTTTGAGACCAAATCCCAACCAAGCGGTAAACAATTTTTATTTAACCTGTTGACAATCAACAACAAAACAGGTAAACATTTGCACTATTGGTTTCGTAAAACTGTCGAACTGTTGATTTCTTTATTAAAAACTAAAATAAATTCTATAAAATAGCATTTGATTTCTAAGGTAATTTTTCATATTATTTTGTTTATTGATTAATTTTACTAGCGAAAGTATTTTTGTAAAATTTACTTATTTTGATCGTAAACCAACAATAAAATGATAATGTGAGAGTACATTTACTAGAAATGCGTTTTTGTAAAATTATTGATAGACCGCAATTAAAGTTGTTGCCTACCTTGTCTATCATTGTAATTCTAGTTTTTTGCACTAGAAACACTTTTGCTTTTCAAACCATTACAAAAGATAGCTTACAATTTTTCCAACAACAAGCTAAAGATTTACAAACCAAAAGAAAGTATCTAAAAGCCAACGTATATCTAAACAAGCTTTTAAATATTTATGAAAAGCAAGGTAATCATCCTGAGTTTAACAAATGCTATAGACAACTCTTGGTTAACTTGGTCAATACTCAATCATTTGAACTTTTTCAGGAAAGAGCATTATTTTTTATTAAAAAACTAAAAGGAACTAAAGCTGATGAGGACTTCTTAGCTTCTACATTTAGTCTAATTGGTTACTCAAGCCAAATACAGGGTAACTACCAGAAAGCAATTAAATTCAAGAAAAAAGCGATCAAAATCTGGGGCAAAAACAATAAGCAGGCAAATCTTGCTAGTTCATACTTGAGTCTCAGTAATTATTACGGTGAAATTGGGGCAAATGAAAAGTCTTTGACCTACGCAAATAAATCACTGTCTATATTAGAAAACCTAAAAGATACCGTCAAAATAGCAAATGCCTACAACAATATCTCCTTGCTTTTGAATGATCAAAAGAAATATACATCAGCATTGAAGTATGCATACAAAAGCCTGAAACTTAAAAAGCTTATATACCCACCCAATTATTTTAGTATTGACAATGCCAACCAAGTAATAGGCTTGATATACATACAACTGAAAAAATATGCTGAAGCATTAAATTTTTTCAAGTTAAGTTTGAATTATAGAATCTCAAAATATACTGCTAATCATTATCTTGTCGCTAGTACTTATCTAAACATCGCTAATGTGTACAAAAAGGAAGGTAAATTAGACTCAGTGTCAAAGTATTACAATCTAGCGTTATCGATTCGAAAAACATATCAGCAAACGACAAACTTAGTGTATATATACAACTTAATAGCAAATACAAACCAGAAATCCAGAAACTATACTGTAGCGCTTCAAAACTATCAAAAGGCCATTTACTATAACTCCAAAACTCCTTTGGACACCATCAATTTTGAACACAACCCCAAAGAATACATCAATGCTCGCTTGTATCTGGAGTCGCTCCAAGGCAAAGCCGCGGTACTTCAATCCATTGGAGATGCCAAATCATTGAACATTGCTCTTCAAACCTATCAATTGTGCGATGAAGTGATTCAAAAACTGCGGCAGCAATACGTCAATTACCAGGATAAACTGACTTTGGCCAATCTATCGGCCGAAATTTATGAGCAAGCGGTGATGGCTTGCTACCAAATGATCCAAAAACAACCCACCCAAGAGGTCAAATACACCACTTTGGCTTTTCGGTTTTCGGAACGCAACAAGGCGTCTATTTTACGGGAGGCTTTGCAAGAAGCCAATGCCAAGTTTGATTTGCCCAAAAACCTGGTAGAACAAGAACGAGACTTGAAAATCAATCTGGCTTATTACGAAAAACAGTTGGCCAGTGCCCAAAAAAGAAAGGATAGTACCAAGGTAGTTCGCTTTCAGAACAAGCTGTTTGACCTCAATCGGGAACGCGAGCAAATGACCCAAATGCTGGAGAAACGTTATCCTCGCTACTATCAACTCAAGTACAACACCCAATTGGCCGATATGGCGGCTATCAAAAAACGTTTGCCCAACCAAGCGTTGTTGGTAGCGTATTTTACCACGCAACAAAAATCTTTTGCTTTTGTGGTTTCCAAAACCCAGTGCAAAATGGTGGCTTTGCCCTATCATAAAAACTTCAAGGGAGTCATTCGCAAGTACGGACGCTACCTCAAAACCCGTAAGCCCGTCGCTTATTTTGCTCCAGCATCGTACGCGGCCTACCAGCAATTGGTTCAACCACTGGAAACCTACCTCAAAGGCAAAACCCAGCTCATTGTAATCGCTGATAATGCTTTGTTGGGCATTCCGTTTGAGGCCCTGGTCAGTCAAAAAGTGCCCGAAACAGTAGGATCATTCGCTGAATTGCCATTTCTGATCAAGCGTTTTAGTTTTTCGTATCATTATTCGGCCAACCTGATGGTGCAACCAATGCTGCGCAACGCCCAACCAAAACAAAATTCGTTTTTGGGTTTTGCTCCAGTATTTACCAAGAGTGCTGCCAGCAACACCCGGGATGATAGCGTGACTCCCAAGCCCAAGTCGCTGCCCTACACCGAAAAAGAAATTGACAAGATTATGGCGGTGTTCAAGCAAAATGGCCAAACCAATATCAAGGCAGTACTACACCACAAAGCAACCGAAGAGGCCTTCAAAAAGGTGGGGCAACAATTTCGTTTTGTGCATTTGGCCACCCACAGCATCACCAATTCCAAACGGCCCGAACTGGCTTATATTCAGTTTGAACCTACTCCCGAGCATCAAAAAAACTTCAACGAAGGGCGTTTGTACGCCAACGAAATTTATGCCTTGCACCTCAATGCTGATTTGGTGGTATTGAGCAGTTGCGAGTCGGGTTCGGGCAAGATTGCCCGTGGTGAGGGGATGATGGGCCTCAACCGAGGATTTTTGTACGCCGGAGCCCGCAACGTGATTTATTCGCTTTGGAAGGTCAACGATCGCCCCACCAGTGCATTTATGATTCGTTTTTATGAAAACCTGATCAAGCACCAATATTCGTTTCATAAGGCATTGCGTCACACCAAGTTACAATATCTCAAGGAAAATCCTCAAAAACGTCCTCACGATTGGGCGGGCTTCTTGATTATTGGTCAATTGTAGTATCCATTTCTTTTCTAAGCAAAACTCACGCTGTAAATCGTAGGCAAATGATGATTGAGGGCTTGCCAGCTTTTGCCAGCGTCCTCAGAAATAAACAAGTTACCAATATTGGTTCCAAAAGCCATCGTGTCGTGGTCTTTGGCCAAGGCATGACGCAAAACAATGTCAAAACAATGGGTTTGGGGCAATCCTTCTCGATAGTCGGTCCAGGTTCTGCCCCCATTTTCGGTATAATATACCGCCAAAGCACCATTTATCGCCACCCGTTTATCGTCGCTGGTAGCCGGAATGACCCAGGCTTTTTGAGGGTTGTATTCATCTATAGCCAGGGTAAATCCATATTTGGTCACTCCAGTAGCATCGGTTACTTCTAGCCAGGTTTGGGCATAATCGGTAGAACGAAAAATACCACAATGATTTTGCTGCCAAAACACGTTGGGTTGGTGCTTGCATTGTAACACCAAGTGAGGGTCTTGCCCTACGGCTACGTGAGGGTTGGGTAAAAAATCGGCTTTGAGCCCCCTATTCCGCACCATCCACTTTTTGCCTCCGTCTTGTGTCTCAAATACGCCCGCACAACTAATTCCAATGAATATTCGTTGACTGTCTTTGGGGTCTACTACAATAGAGTGGATACCCGGATGATTGCGTCCCCCGCCAAACCAATGCGCTACCCGAGAGGGATGATTCCAAAGGTTTTCGTTGAGTTTAAAATGCTCATGATCATTGCCATAAAAGAGCCCTCCTGGCTCGGTGCCAAACCAAATTTCGCCAGGGCGGTCAGCGTTGCCCATGCCCAAGGTCCAAATGTACTTGAGAGTGGCAGGTAAGCCCGTTTTTATTTCGGTACCCTCGGGATATTTGGGCGAAGGTACTTCTCTCCAGGTTTCACCCTGGTTGATAGAATAGTGTACCTTGGGTCCCCAGTGTTTGTGGGCCAAACAGACCCACCAATGTCCATTGCGAGGATCTTCTTTAGCTACCGACACCGGCATTCCCAAAAAATGCATGGTATCGAACTGCCAACGTTGGCCCGTTTTCTGGTATACTGCCAATCCTTTGCTGGTGGCTACTAGTAAATGATTTTTTGTTTCGCTTGCCATAAATTCTTCCGCTCGTTGCTACATTCTTCCGCCTTCAGCTGATGGTTAAAATTCTCCCAATATAATGAAAGCCAGCCAGGTGGAGCGTTATGTAGCTAATTCACTTACCTAAAATTACAAAAAAAGATGAATTAATTATAAATTGTTTCGCCTGCGGCTTATTGTTACATTGCTCTATTGTTCCGCTTCGCTCATTGTTGCATTGTTAGTTCCTTCGGCTTTGCTCAGGACTTCGGGTTGCGCGAAGTGTCCACTTTTCACTTTACGTTTTTCATTTTTCACTCAATCAATTGTTCCGCTTTGTGTTACTGTGGACTATGGACTCAAAAACAAAAACTACGAACTACTGACTACCAACTCCTAACTACGATCTACCAACTAAAAAAACCTAACCTATATTCGCAACAAAATTATTTAGTTTGACTTCTTTGGGCAGCTGAAGTTTTTTGCGTAAACGATAACGGGCAATACGCAGACTGTCTTGCGAAATACCCATCACAGCGGCCATGTCTTTTGAGTTCAGTTTAAGTTTGAGCAAAGCACACAGGCGTGTTTCGGAGGGGGTTAAATTGGGGTATTTTTGCTGGAGTTGAGCAAAAAAAGCTTGGTGTACTTCCTCAAATACTTTTTTAAAATCGTCCCAGTCTTTATCCATACTAAAACTATGGTTGATCATATTGATTGCTTGTTGCACTTGCTTTTTGGCATCTTTCTTATCTTGCCTTTTGATCTCTAGCAAGCGATCCTTGAGCTCCTCAAGCATTTTGTTTTTCCGAATGATATGCAAAGCGTGGGTAGTCAACTCCTTGGACTTTGCCTCAAGTTGGGCCTGGAGGTTTTGTTCTTTCAAGCGTTTGTTCTCGAGCTCTGTTTTGAGCTTTTTCTCGTTCAATTGGGTATTGTCCAATTCGGTTTGCACCAAAACCTGTTGGGCTTCATAAATGCGTTTGTTTTGCTCAATAATTTCCCGATTACGCTTGATCTTTAACCACTGTCGACTAAATACCACCCAGCCGATCATCAATAGCATCAAAACACCTCCAGCAAACAAATAGCGGAAAATCAGCGCAATTTTCTGATCTTTTTCCAATACCGTGATTTGTTTCTCTTTCTGGCTAGTTTCATACAAGGTTTGCATTTGGGCTATTTTTCGGGCACTTTCCTCATCATAAATCTCAGAATAGAGTGTATAAGACTGCTCGAGCAGTGCATAGGCTTTTTGGTGATTTTTGAGCAAAAACTGGGTTTTGGCCAAATCGCGTAAAGCACTACGCATCTGATATTTTTGGTTGAGTCCGCAAGCCAAATCATAGGCCTGTTGGGTATAAATCAAAGCCTGTTGGTATTCCCCTTTTTTACGATAAGTGTCTCCTAAATCATTGAGGTTTAAGATCATTTCCAACTGGTTATTCAGGAATTTATTTACCGTGTAAGCCTTATTGAAATATTCAAATGCTTTGTCATAGTTTTCCTGGTCTTCGTAAATACTGCCAAGGTGATCATAGATCTTTGAAAGCCCCGTTTTATCATCCAGGATCTTGTAAATTTCAAGGGCTTTTTGTTGATATACCAGTGCTTGAGCATAGTCTGATTTTTTCTCGTAAATATGACCAATGTAGCCTAAAGACTCCGCCTCTCCCCTTTTGTTTTGAAGTTTTTGATACAAAGCCAACGCTTGCTGGTGGGCTTTGAGCGAGGCCGAAGTTTGGCTTGAATAATAATATACTTGACCCAATGCATTGTGGGTCTGGGCCTGCCCCAGGCTATTTTTTGTTTGTTGATATAGTCCTAAGGCAGCCAAATATTGATTGATGGCTTGGTGGAAGTGACTGTGCCCATAATATCCTTGCCCTAAGTAGTACCTCCCCAAGGCCTGCCCTGATTGATCGTTGATTTTTCGGGCCAATTGCAAGGCTGCTTGAGCATAATGAAGGCTTGTGTCAGGCAGGGTTTTCAAGTGCCATTTAGCCAACTGATTCAAGCGTTTTACTCGAAGGGTGTCTTCGCTTTTGGCCACTTGTAGTTGTAGCAGCAATATTTCTTTAGAAGGGACTTGTGCTACCACCAAGGAAGGAAACAGCAAGCAGAAAACCAGTTTAGATCCAGTTAAAAGTATAAGTTGAACTATACTACTAGACATTTTGGCTAAAGTTGGCAGTGGAGACACTGCCAACGGCGCGATCATCTTTGTTTGTGTCTCCACAAACGAAAAATGGCTAGTAGTATGAAGTTGAAGATATTTTGTTAGCAGCATTTTGGGCAACTTTTATATGGATTACGAAGTTGCAAATACAGCTGGGGAATAGGTCGTTTTTACAGGTTATCAAATTATTAAATCAAGTAGAGATCACTTCACAATGAGGTAGCCAAGCCTTGGCTTTATCTACCTCTGAACTAGGAAGAGAATTACTCCGGATATTCAGAAATTTTAGTTTATGCAAATGCCTGATTCCTTCGGGTAGGGTGGTCAACTTATTTTTGAGCACAATCAAAAACTCCAAATTGGTAAGTAATCCAATACTATCGGGCAATTTCACCAATTGGTTACTTCCTAACTGTAGTTCTTTCAGTTTGGTGAGCTTGCCAATGGTCTCTGGTAAGTAATTCAGATGATTCTTCGTCAAACGCAAGCTCTCTAGGTTGGTTAGCGTTCCCAACCAATCGGGAAGGATAGTAAGTCCATTATGCTCTAAGAGTAACTCTTTTAGACTGGTCAAATGTTGTAAACAATCAGGAAGCGTAGACAACAAGTTCGATTTTAAATACAACTCTTCCAAATTTACTAGTTTCCCCAAACCTTGCGGCAACGATTTCAAGTCATTGCTGCACAAGTCCAACGTACGCAATGCCTGGAAATTCCCAATCCATTCGGGAAGCTGCTTCACATCGTTTGCACTGAGGTCTATATCTTGCAAGGCGGTTAAAGTGATCAGGCATTCAGGCAGCACTTCCAGGTTATTCCAGGTCAAGCATAACCTTTGCAAAGCAGACAAATTACCCAAGCCATCAGGCAATGAAGTAAGCTCATTGTCGGCTACATTCAACTCTACCAGGTTGGTCAGTTTACCGATGCTCTCTGGAAGCACCTTCAATTCATTTTCCAACAAACTCAACTGCTGCAAGTGCCTTAGTTGGCCTATGGTGTCGGGCAGCATCGTCAATGAACGTCGAGCCGCATCGATATGGGATTGATTCAATACCGCAATATGAGCGGGTAACAATTCCTCTTCGTTGTCTAACTCATCTATCAAACAATGATACAACCCTCGATAGGTCATCAACTTGGCTGACAAATCAATCTCGGGCAAGCCTTTGGCCATTTCCAGGGCTATGGCCACGTTGGCTTCATCGGGAGAATGCAGGAGCTGTAAAAATTTTTCTTGTAAATGCATCAAGGGTTCAAAGCTTGTTCAATAATTGGTCTTGCCTGATTTCTAACGTGAAACAACGCTAAAACAAAGGTGCATGAATCAACCCGCCATCATTTAAAATCGTGGCTCCAGTACAATAAGACGCTGCATCGGAAGCTAAAAATACCGCCAATCCGGCCATTTCTTCGGGAGTCGCAATGCGCTTCAGCGCGGTATTTCGAGCAATTTTACCCCGCATTTGCTCATTTTGAACCAAGGCTGCGCTCAGTTTGGTATCCACAAACCCTGGACAAATCACATTCACCCGAATATGGTCTACTCCCCACTCAGCAGCTTGGTTGTTTCCCAGCATAATCAAAGCTGCTTTGCTAATATTATAAGCCCCCATCATATGCGAAGCATGGACGCCCTCTATCGAGCTAATGTGAATGATGCTCCCACCACCCTGTTTTTTCATCACGGGATACACCAAATTGCTTAACTCCAGGGCCGCATTGATATTCACATCCATTGTTTTTTGGTAGGCTTCCATATCCATTTTGGCAATTGGCCCAAAGTAAGGGTTGGTACCGGCATTGTTTACCAAAATATCGACTCGACCAAATTTTTCTAAAGTTTGATTGACCAACCTTTCCCGGTCTTCGGCTTTGGCTACATGGCAAGCTATTCCAGCGGCTTTGAATCCTTCTTTTTCAAAACCAGCCGCCACCTCATCTACCGCAGATTGCTTGCGGCTACTCACTACTACTGTTGCGCCAAACTCGGCCATTCCTCGCGCCATGGCTTCGCCAATGCCTTTAGAAGCTCCAGTAATGATGGCTACTTTTCCGGTAAGGTCAAATTTTGATTTTATCATTTGTCATCAATGGTTAATTGTGAATTATTCAATTGGTTTCTGCACTATTCCCTAGATCAAACTTAACATACATCAAGTACATATTAAAATTTTGCTTGGATATTTGTGATAAGTAAAACTACATAAATAACCTAATCCATTTGGCTGATCTCTCGTCGCTATA
>CALDJV010000497.1 GCA_937899305.1 uncultured Cytophagaceae bacterium | reverse complement strand
ATTGGAGCTATTAACAGTTTTATAAAATAGAAGGGGGCGAACATGTTGAATATAGTAATTGTATTTTTCTAAGAGTAAGCACTTCGCAAGACTTAATATGTCATGATGAGTATAATTAGAAAAGCGTTTGTTTTTATTATGGTAGCGGCGTTTGCTTGTCTACTAACCACAGAGTATGGGTTTGCGCAAGGAAAACCAAAAAACCCAAAGGATACAACAAAAAAGAAGAAAAAACCTCTTTTTATCGTTGTCAAACCCTCATTGATTCCTTTTCGAAAGGATACCTTATGGGGATATGCTGATACAAACCGGCGTTTGAAAGTAAAACCACAATTTAGTGAGGCTTACCCCTTGATAGAAGGCATGGGACGAGTGAGCAAAGGAGCCAAGTGGGGCTTTGTAAACAAAACCGGGAAATTGATTATTCCTCCACGTTATGATAGAGTAAATGATTTTAGCTCTGGTTTGGCGATGGTAAAGTCCAATTCAAAATGGGGATTTATTAGCAAAACTGGAAAAGTAGTGGTTCCTATTGTGTACGACTATGTGTATGATTTTAGTGGTGGTATGGCAGCAGTAGGCAAAGGTGGAAAAGTTGGTTTTGTAAACAAAGCCGGGAAATTGGTTGTACCAGCAAAGTATGATGGTACCAGTAGTTTCCATGAAGGTTTAGCCGCGGTTGGTAAAATCATGGGAGATCAGGCTAAAATGGGATTTGTCAATAAAAAAGGACAAGAGGTAATTCCATTGAAGTATGAAAACGTAAATGATTTTAGTGAAGGTTTGGCGTTGGTATATTCTGGCGGCAAATGGGGATACATCAATAAACAAGGAAGAACAATTATTCCAATGCAGTTTGAGTTGGCTTATGACTTCAGTGAAGGATTGGCCAAAGTAAACAAAACGGGAAAATGGGGATTCATCAATAAGAAAAACCGAGAGGTCATTCCTTTCAAATATGATGAGTCTTCGCATAGTTATGGAACTTTTAAAGATGGACTGATCCGAGTGAAACTAAATGGTAGAGAAGGTTGGATTGATCGTCGTGGTCGCGAGTTGGTAGCATTGAAGTATCGGGATGCAAATGATTTTAGCGAAGAATTGGCTGCGGTAAATTTCAATGGTAAGTGGGGATACGTAAACAAAGTAGGAAGATTAAGAATCGGCCTTAAATATGACAAAGCTCAAGATTTTAGTGAAGGTTTGGCCGCAGTGAGGTTTAGAGGCAGGTGGGGATTTGTGAACCACCGGGGCAAAGTGGTGATTCCTTTTAAGTATTCCAATGCTGAAAGCTTCAAAGAAGGGGTGGCGAAAATCAGATTCAAAGGCAAAGATGGATTCATAGATCGCAAAGGAAATCAGTATTTTTAAATACTGATTAAAAAAATAGCAAAATAAAAAAGGCACCCCAGGGTGCCTTTTTTATTTACTTCTCTTCTAAAAAAATGATTAGTAAAACGGAAAAAATAAACTAATCCAAATTTGATGCAATAACTTGTTGTCAGGCGATTGAAAAAATTGGCGAATAGCCGAGCAACCGAGTCTACAGCTTGCTGTGATGAGCTCAACGCAGTTAATTCGCACTATTTTTTTGGGACGCATGTCAGCAAAAGATTAGTCAAATGGATTAAGTTATTTATGTAGTTTTACTTAGCGGGTTACCAGCATCTTTTTAGTCTCTACGGTTCCGCTGGCTTCTATACGATAAAAATAAATTCCTGGAATTAATCGCGAAGCATCAAAAGACACCCTGAAATTGCCTTTAGGATGGCTAGGGTTTTCTACCAATACCTGTACCACTGCTCCTTTGCGATCAATCACCGACAAACGCATATTGGTATTGTCATTTACCAAATAATAACGAATGGTAGTGAGATTGACAACCGGGTTAGGCGTATTTTGATACAAGAAAAATTTGGGTAAGTTTTCGGTTGGTGTTCCTTTAAAGGCTTGATTAATAATGGGCTGTTCTTTGCCCTCTGCGTTGGTAATGGGGTCAAACTGCTTTAACAAATACGTTTCCAGTTCGGAATCTCTTACCGAAAACCAATCTTTGAGTACCGAGGTATATACCTGGCGATAATCGTACTGTACCTTAAGGTTTGAACCTCTTACCAGGTTACTCAAGTCGGCATTATCTCCAATCACTCCTCCTTCGGCTCCATTTCCAAAAATAAACATTGGTGCGGCAGTACCGTGGTCAGATCCATAACTACCATTTGAGCGTACCCGACGGCCAAACTCCGAGATGGTCATGCCCAGTACGCGATCGTCCTGCTGTTGGGCGCGTAAATCATTGAAAAAGTCACGCATCGCTGTAGACAAATGAGAAAGCAGTACCGCATGCCGTCCGGTATCGGTAGCGCCAACCTCTACTTGCTGGCTATGGGTATCAAAACCACCCAACTGCACCATGTAAATTCTGGTTTTACTTCCTCCTGATATCAAACGGGCAATGATTTGTAATTGACGGGCCAAGCCATTGTTTTTGTTTACTCCAATCGGGGCATTTCCTGGAAACTCCAAACGATAATCGGCCTGGTTGGTACCTTTGTCGTACACTTCTTTGATTCGGGTAGCATACTGGTGGGCTTTCTCATTCATTTGTTTTAGGTAATTCAAGCTTTTCCCATAGTTGGTATTGATATCCAAATTGGAAGCCAGGGTAGAGCGTGATCCCTTGTTTACCAGGTCAAAAAATGAATCCGGATTACGAAACGCAATGCTAGTAGTGATGCCTTCATTGCGACTAAACCCAATTGAGGACTGAGAACCAATTTCAATGGCCAGTGGGTCAGGCATGTCATCATTGGGGTATGATACCGGATAATCAGGAAAAGCATCGTTGAGGTAGCGTCCCATCCAACCCGAACCAGTAGGATCCGCCGGGTCCCCAGCCGTAAGCCACAAATCCCGCCCTTTGAAGTGAGAAAGCGACATGCTTGGATAGCCCACATTTTGGACAATGGTCACCCGTGCTTCGTCAAACATTTCTTTGGTGTCGCGCATGATAGGGTGCATTCCGGTACGACTGGAAAGACTCCACAGTTTTTTTTCAGGTAAGGCCAGGTTACTGCGGAAGTTAAAATATTGGGCGTATTGGTCAATAGGGACAATGGTATTCAAACCATCGTTTCCTCCGGCTAGAAATACAATTACTAAAATACGATCTTCTTTGGTTCCTTGTGAAGCAAGCTTGGTGAGATAGTTGGTAAGACCCAGGCCGTGGGCAGGCATACTCCCCACAAAGGCAGAAGCGCCGGCCATCGTTTGAATAAAACGTCTTCGTCTCATATATGTATAATATTTTAAGTCAGAATAAGGTATGTGTAGAACAGGGATTAATACAAATGGTATTCTTCCAGACGGAACAAAGTCACAA
>CALDJV010000496.1 GCA_937899305.1 uncultured Cytophagaceae bacterium | reverse complement strand
AATTAAGTAAACAAGCATAGTCACGAACGAATCCTAATTATTACACTAACTAACTCACTATCACATATTATACTTCACCATATTTTCGTTTACTACAATCAAGCTGTTTTGCTGGTAGAGATATACCACCTCGGGCAGGGGTACCATAAAGGCAGCCTGAATGCGGAAGGCGTATTGCCCGGATTGGTGACGGATCAGTTCCAGCCAAATATTTCTTACCCGGTAATGGGTTGCGGTTCCAGAAGTACTATCAGTTATTCTCATCGGCGCAATCAGTTCACCCTGCCAGGCGCCACCCAATGAGAGTTGTTCTGTATAAATGTTGATTTCAGTAATTTCGAGATTATTGCTTACTGGCCGGGAGATACGGTAGGAGCGCTTGGGCTTTTTTGGTTTGATGTCCCATACAACAAGGCCGCTTTCTAAAACAAGTTCTTGGGGTTGCTCGAAGACCAATCTATTGGAGGCCATTCTCTGCGTTTGAGATGGCCGGTGTAAAGTATTGTTTGAAGGAGTGTTGTAATTGTGATTGTAATGCATGACTTAGTGGTTTTTTAAGTTTATCAGTCGACAGTCCATAGTCCACGGTCGACAGTTTTTTAAGTACTAGTATGTTTGTAAATGTGATTTCTTATTTAGTGATAGCCACCTAAAAACTATGGACCATCGACGGTGGACCAATGCTGTTTCCTTAACACTACTCGAGTCCATATGGCGAGTAGCGTTTCCCCCGTTTGGGGGAATTAAAGGGGGCTTTCGTGGATTACCACTGCATACCTAAATCCTTAAGGAAACAGCATTGGACGGTGGACTATGGACTAAAGAACTCCCTACCATCACACTTCTTACCCGGTAGAGTACCGAGGGGGCGTGTTTGGCTCCGGTCATCGTCCAGATGTAGCTGCTTTCCCGCAACTCTTCACTGGCCAGCATAAACTGCAAGTGTTGAATGCCCTCGGGTAGATTGGGGTGACTATGGGTAGTGAAATAAGAATTTTGTTGAAAAAACTGGAGTACCCCATCTAAAAGCATCATCGCTTCCAGGTGCGCTTCTTCACTGAGGGCATCCCCCTCTCGTTCGTGGATAGAAAACAATAGCGTTAAGTTCAGGCAATAGGGCTGACTCGGATCACTGGTGCGACTGTGGTGCATGTTACGTTCTTCCTGGATGTTCATCAGGGTAAGAGCGACTTCGTGATGCTCTTTGTTAGGAACCACTTTGCCATCACTGCCTACCAGTTTTCGTACCTTCACTTCAAAGGAGTTGTCAGTAAACCTAGGGGTCAGAAATTCTTTGAGTTCATCTCGCAGTAGGGTTAAAGTAGATGTAAGCATTTTTTTATATGGTTAAATTGTTTCGTAACTAAATGGCTTTATGGTTCCGCAATGCGTGATATAGTTTGCGGTGCGTCGCGCAACCATTTAGCCATTTGACCATAAAGCCATATGAAAAAGCCATTTGGCCTGTGTAAATTCACGAAACAAGTTTAAGGGATTGGGCAAGTGAAAGGCAAGTCTGAGCTGTAGTCTAGGTGTTGATTGGGGTTAATTTTATTTGAAAAATTATATAAAAGATTTGTTTTGTTATAAATATGCAGGCTTTTTTAAACAAAAGAAGATAAAATAGCACTTGAAGGCTTTTAGTAATTTTTTGAGGGGTTTAGCCAAGTATTTTACATAAATATTTGGATAAAAAATATAATAAAACAAAGTAATTTACTGCCAATCAACACCTGATAAACACCCTAACCTTGAATTTTGAGCCTTAAAACCCGTATCATTGCCTCGGAAAAATTACGTACCTAAACCAACTACTATTATGCCGACGCAAGCAAATGCCGAACATGATCCGCAACATCAACATGACGTAGTACAACGAAGCTACAAAGCACCTGATTTTGTAAAAACTGATGCAAAAGAAAATGTACAGCAACAGCAAGAAGAAGTACAAAACACTGCCGCCTGGAAAGATGCGGGAAGCATTCAAGGCAAACTCTATGCTAAAGAAAAAGGAAATAAAGAAGCCAAAGTCCATACCTATTATCTAAGTGCTCCCTTAAAACTAGGCAATATAGATGACTGGCGGGCAGTACTTGCTCAAGGAGATGATAACTTCAAAGAATACCTGCTCACCTTTTTGTTATTAGCTACCGAACCCAGCCTCAAGGGGGGAGATGCCAAGGCTTTTGCAAGTGTATTGAATCCTTACTTTAATCAACATGGAGGGCAAATGATTACTGAAGAACAAATGTATGCGGAAGATTCAGGAGGGCTTTTTCATATCCTGAGAGCAATCGTAGTTGATATGGATACTCATTTGATTGCGGATTTTAAAAATAGCATTGCCGATGCTCCAAGCCCAGAAGATATTATGAATTTTATGATGGCACTGTACACCAATGATGGCAAGTTGGATTTGCCCGATGTGAATGGGTGGGATGGAGCTGGAGGAGCGGGAAGTATACTCTGGGCCAAGGTAGCCCAAAGCTTAACCAATGATAAATTGGCGACTCTGATTGCTAAGCACCAAGACAAAGTAATTGTAAAAAAATCGGAAAAAACGATGGATTCTATTTTTAAGCGTAAAAGTGGCACTACCCTAGCTTCTCAAGGTACCGCCCGTGGTGAAATGTATGGCCCTGTGATAGAAAGTATGATTTACAGTGGGCTTTCTACGGCTATCAGCGCCTCCAAGGCCTCTATTATAAATCTCATGAATAAAGAGGCTGATTTCGACCCAAAAAATCGACAATTGTCCTTCCGAATCGTACGTAATTCGGCCAAACTTATAGGAGATGCTTTGAAAACGTATGATGGCAAACTAATCGCCAATGAGGCACTTATGGCGACCATCTTCAACAGTGTTTGGATGGCCATTCCAAAGCCAGTACTAAGTGCAGGCCTTAAGTCTGCCTGGACAACTATAGACGCCATCTTGAAAGGGCAAGTATATGGCAAAATTAAGGGTGATTTTGCCAAAATTACTGGGGCCAAAGATTGGCAAGATGATGTCGCCAGAGAGTATAGCAATACCTTAGACCTGATGATAGAGTTAATGAGAAATAAACCAGAGTTTAAAGGAAAAGCAGACAAGCTGGAGATGGAATATCGAACCCTTGATAACGCATTTAGAGCTAACATTAACCAAAAGTAGTCATTACAAATAAATCACAAAATATATCTTAATTTTAGCATCATCACATGAAAAAAATAATATGCTCACTTTTAATAGCAATCATAGGTTTTCACCAGACATTTGCTCAAGCTCCTAAAATACGCAAATCTAAGTTACTACAGGAATGGAATAAGATAGATAAATTCAAATTAAAGATAGAAAATGCTTTTCCAGAGATGGGTCTTTCTGCGGCATTGATTTATAAAGGGAAGTTGATTTCAGAAAAAAACTGGGGATATGCTCAACCCAAACGTAGGCTTCCTATGGGCAAAAAAGTCATTTACAATTGGGGGAATATCTCCAAGGTATTGACCTCCATTGCCATTTTACAATTGGTAGAAAAAGGTAAACTAAAAATAGAAGATCCAATTACAAAATACATTCCTGAAATTAAGCGGGCCGCTCAAAAAAATCCCCGCCTCTATCAGGTGAAAATTCACCAATTAATCCACCATGCGAGTGGGCTCAATTGGAAGGTGGTACAAGATTCTTTGGATAAGCGTTATCCCGCAAAAAAGTTTAAGCAACTTGCTGAGGCCGCTCGCCCCTTTCTCCAATATTTAACCACCCAAGATAAAAAAAAGAATATCCGTAAAAAGAATATCCGTTCTGCATTTATGCATCACCAACAAAGTAATGGGGATTATATGTTGCTGGGAATAGTAATTGAACAGATTACTGGACAACAGTTTAGTAAGTATGTGCAACAACATATTTTTGACCCTCTCGATATGCCTACTGCCCACTACGGGGGGACTCTCGAAAATCAGCAAAAATATCAATCTATCGACCTATTTAAAGTACCTGATATTTTTCAACTGGAGCCTGGGAATAGCAGAAATGCGGCCAGTCGAGGATTCAAATCCAGTAGCGAAGATATGTTAAAGTTACTAGCGTTGTTGAGCTTCAAAAAACGAAAAAAGCATTCCCGAAAGCAACAGAAAGTATTATCCTTTGAAACCATCCAGCATTATTACCATAATATTAATCTTGAACAGCCTGGTAATCATTACTTAAAATATGGAGCCAATCATCAAGGGGGTGTACTTAGTGCATTTGGTTTGTTATATATCATTGATAAATCTACTAAATCCCGAACAATCATGTTGTTTAACACAAACAAACAACATTTTACTACTTGGGCTTTGCGGACAGATGCACCACTTAGTTCTTTTCTTGTAGTAAATGTGCCTAAATCAAACAATAGACGAGAAGAAGAGATACTCATAATTTTCTTACCCAAACTCAGTGCTTTTGTAATCACTGGTAAATTAGGTAAAATCCCTGATTTAGATTAAACGCTTCAACCCATTTTTAATCCATCACTTTTATGAGCCTTACTTCCATATCCACTGAGAGTATTCAAGGGTTTGACTGGTTACTCGAACTCATCGACTTTCGTTGCCAAGAACTTTTTGCTTCCAAAGTAACCACTAGTAGCCCTTTGCCATTTATCGAGAGTGCTTCTGCTTATCCATATTATGAATCAACAATGAGTGGCTTTAGTCCCGAAGAACGTTTGATTGTCATGATGGCGCTGGCCAATCAACTATGCCCAGAAATTTGGGGTTCTTTCCATAAAATTGCTATTGAATTACATTTAGATGAGACAGATCATAGTACTTTTGGCCTCACTCAAATAAGTGGCACTCATTATCTTCAAGCCACGGTAGGCACCACCCTTTTCTTACTAGGGGGCGACAACCTGATGTTAAGGAAAAAAATATGGGATTTGTGGTTACCAATGGCTCCTTTACGTTCCTCTAACCTATTAGAACTTCCCACCCAAGAGAACCTACCTTCAGTAGGTTCCATCTTAAAACTTGAACAAGCTTTTGAGTACCAACTACTCACTGGCCAATCACCCCACCCCCAATACGCTCCCGACTTCCCAGCTACTCCACTCACCACCACCAAAACCTGGG
>CALDJV010000495.1 GCA_937899305.1 uncultured Cytophagaceae bacterium | reverse complement strand
CATCGCTACGGCTAAAAAAAGTAATGAAGTATAGCAAAAAGAAATGAAGCGAAAACGGTCAGTTATTGCGGACACGTTCCTTAGCTAAATTTTTTTGAATTTATTTCGTTATATTTGATAAAAAGTGAGCTTGAAGTTTATGAAATACCGCCTACCAATTTTCTTTTTATTCATTTTGGTTGCTTCATTTGGCCAAACCATTGCCCAAACCAAGTTGGAGGGTAAGGTGTTAGACAACAAGGCCCACCCCTTGCCTCGGGCTAAAGTATACCTGAAGAAATACCCCAACTTGTATGCGCTGACCAACCGATATGGCAACTTTACGCTAGATGTAGCCATCAATCCGCAACAGTTTGACCTCAACGATATTGTGGCCAGCAAGACTGGATTTAAAATGAAAGGTGCCGCCCAAATGCGGGGAAGTAAACTTTTTGTGAAGCTACAAGTGGCCACAAATAGTAAAGTGGAGGCCATCCCTAAAGCCGAAACCACCAGCGAACCCTCTATTCTTACCATTAGCAATCCCAAGCAACGCACCAATCTGATCATCAATAAACTCAAAGATGGCAAGCCGTTGAACAAGCTGGAAGTCATGCATTTGGCCAATTTGGTACACAAAATAGATCACCTGACCAACCGGATTTTGATGGACAAAGAGAGCAGTGTTAAAACCATTGATAGCCTCAAGAGTGAAATCAGTGCCCTTAAGACCTCTATTGCCGGGGTAGATCCCAACAACCATAATGATTCTTTAAAGCAAGTGATTGAGAATTTTGAAGAAAATCTTAAAAACAAAGATGCACTGATTGAGTATCGCATAAAGAAAAAGCAAAAAGAAGAAGCACGTAAAGCCGAGTTGGCCGAATCCAAAAAAGAGCGGGATCGTTGGCAAATCATTGGACTCATTGCCTTGGTGATGGTGATGATGGTGCTGGCGGGTATTTTTTACGTGCGTAGTCGGGGACGAAAAGCATTGCAGAAAACTTTAGAAAAAGTAGAAGAGAGCCGTACTCAGTTGGCTCAGCGCAAAGAGTTGATCAAGCAAAAAAACGAAGAAATGGCCAAAATTCAGACTTCCAAGGAGATTTTGACCACCACCATTGCCCACGATTTGCGTAACCCCCTTAATGTAATTATGGGGTATAGCGGCGAAGAAACCGCCCATTGTCCTCAAGAAACCCTGAATTCACGTTTGGCTGAAATCAATTTGGCCAGCCGCCGCATAGAATCTTACATAGATGACATTGTAGCAATTCAGCAATACGCCTATTCGGGGTTAAAAGTAGAAACGGAAAGTAACTCGTTATACGAAGTAGCCGAACTAGCAGTGGCTTACATGCGCCCTTTTATTCAGCAAAAAAGCCTGCAAATCCATAATAACTTCCCTGAAACCCTTTACAGTTTATTTAATTTTAAATTCATAGAGCGGGTTTTTGTTAATTTGCTCAGCAATGCCATCAAGTTTACTCCCAATGGGGGAAGCATCACGTTTTCTGCGGTAGAACGAGGGCAAGTAGTACACGTTAGTTTTGCCGATACCGGAGAAGGCATTTCAAAAGAAAAATTCAAGCAATTATTTGAACCACTTATTCACGACGATGCCAAAGATTTTGCCAGTGAAACTTCTAGTAGCCTGGGTTTGGTATTTTGCAAGATTGCGATTGAAGCCCATGGCAGCAAAATTGGGGTAGAGTCGGAGCCGGGTAAGGGCACTTGTTTTACTTTTGACCTGGAATATACTCACCGTACCCCGGCCAAGTCATACTTACCCAAAAGAACGGTTTCTAACGAATGGGGCAATAGTAAAATTAATGGGGAGACACCGGTTGCGGCCCAAAACGGGAAAATTGAACTGAGTGAAGAGGATAAAACGGTATTGAGGCCCTTTGTGAAAGAAATGACGCATTATGAGCTATACGAAGTGAGTGACCTGGAAGAAGTTTTGGCCCGATTGAATACCCAGGAAAATGTAAATTTAGCAAAATGGAAAGAGGCAATACAAATAGCCATTGATAATTACAATGAATTGCAGTATAAAGAGCTGGTTCAATCGATTAACTAACGACCTGAACATCATCTCCTAACTTGGGTTACCCAAATTTTAAATAAAGAATAGTAATACACAAATGCTGAATTAAGAAACCTGGTTGATTTTTTTAAATGCTTGATGCGCTCCGACATATCATCCCCAAGAGTATTGGCTGGGTACTATTGTATTTACTATGCAGTGGTATTGGGGTGGCACATGCCCAAAAAAAAGTGCAAACCAAAAATTACCTGTATCAGGCCGCTTTCATCAAAGGAGTGACCAAGCACATAGACTGGCCTACCAACTTCAAGCCCAATAATAAGTTTAAAATAGGTGTACTGGGAAACCGCTATGCCTATGGATGGATCCAAAAAATGCTTACGGGTAAAAATATAAAAGGATTGGAAGTAGAAGTGCTCCATTTTCGCCGTGAAATCCAGGTAGTACCCTGCCATATCTTGTTTGTGAGCGCGAGTAATAATCTGAGATTGGGAAGGGTCTTTTTTAGGTTGTCAAACACGCCAGTGTTAGTCATCAGTGAGCAAAAAGATTTGTTTAAGAAAGATAAAAGTGAGCTCAGCCGAAATAGTTTGTTGCTGGCCAAAAACAGTGGGATTAACCTGAAAATTGTCAATAAACAACTTCGGTTTGATCTTGATAAAGAAAATATCCAGAAACGAAAACTTATTTTGGTTTCCGAAAAATCGGATTATACGAAGCCCAGTCTCGAGACCCTTGAAAATTATGACCAAAATTTAAAAAATGCTCAAAAGAGCGATTCATTGGTAACGAGTAAGATTGCCAAAATCAAAATAGAGGTAGACAAAAAGCAGCAAGCCCTTGATCAATCGAGAAACAAGGTAAAATCGTTGCAAGATAGTTTGATACGTTTGTTAGAAGAAGAGCATAACAATCGCAATAAAATCGCGGAAACCAATCAAAATATTCAAAAAACCAGCAAGGAAATCACATTTTTGACCCAAAGTCAGGATCAAAAAACACTGGAAGAAAAAAAATTAGCCTCTCAGATTACCCGTCTTAAGCAAACCATTCAGGAAGAAGAAGCCCAAATTCGGGATGATAAATCCAAAATAGCTGCTTTGAAGCAACAAATCATAGGAATTGTAGGAGAGCTCAAAGTCACTTCTAAAAACGCCTATAATCTTTCAGTTGCGAAGTTTTTGTACGAAGAACTAAAAAAGACAGGGATCGATGCCAACGAGGTGTTACGTAAAATCAAGGGCTACGAAACCTTGGAAGAAGAATTTGACAAAAACCCAGAAAAATTTAATGCGATCAAAGAAAAGTATCGAGCCGATACCCTGGCTGCCCGTAAACGTCAGGATAGCTTGATTGCAATGCAAAAACTCGCGAAAACAAACCAGGAAACAGCGCTGAAGCAAAAAGAATTGGAGCTGCAACAGCAAAAGTCAGAAATTCAACAACACCAGGCTACCCGAATCATCGCGTTGTTGGTGGGTCTTATTTTGCTCACCTTTTTGCTGTTTTTCTTCTTGTCTAACCGTCGCCGCAAAAAAACCATTGCCCAGCTCAATGCCTATAATACCGAATTGAACAAGAGCAAACAGGAGATCGAAGAAAAAAATGTGGTATTGCAGCAAAATATCGTAGAGCTTAAAAAGAAGAAAGAACTGGAGGTAGCCAATCGCAAACTAGAGGAGGCCAATAAAAAACTAGATCAACTACAAAAGTACAAGGAAAAACTGACCAATATGATTGTTCACGATCTCAAAAACCCCTTGGGAGCAGTATTGGTAAATAGTAAGATGGAGTTTGACCACTACGCCATTGACCCTAAGATCAAAAAACGTTTACAAGACATTCACTATGCCAGCAAACGCATCAAGGTGTATATAGAAGACATGTTGGCCATCCAAACTTTTGCCAATTCAGAATTGCCTTTGCATTTGGCAGTACATCCGGTGTACAAAGGGGTGCAAGTTGCCATCAATATCCTACGCTCAGCGATCAAGGAAAAAAGCTTGGTGATAGAAAATAACATTCCCAAAGACTATTATGCCCGATATGATAGCAAATACATTGGCCGAGTGTACGAAAATTTGCTCAGTAATGCGATTAAATACACCGATATAGGTGGTAAAATTATATTTTCAGCTGAAATGATTCCAGGGGATGCGCAAGCTCCTTTAGGTTATATACACTTTGCTATTGCCGATAGTGGTACTGGTATACCAGAAGATAAATTCAAAGAAATTTTTGAGCCTTTTATGCAGCTCGAAGCCCGTGAATTTGCCAATACAAGCTCTACTGGAATCGGACTAACTTTTTGCAAAATGGCAGTAGAGTCTCACAAAAGCCACATTGTGGTCACCTCGGAGGTGGGGATAGGAACCACCTTTGCGTTTGACTTACCACTGGCAGAACCCCCAAAGACTACTCCAGTGACCCAAGTAATTCCCGAAGATCAAGCAGAAGAATTGAGCAAGATCAACGAAGAATCCAGCATTGCACTGAGTAATGAGGAGCGTAAAGCATTACAACCTTTGGTACAAGAAATGGACAAAATAGAGTTTTATGAGGTGTCTACTTTGCTCAATATTCTTAAACAATTGGAGAAAGAAGAAAAAAGCCCAAGCCTGAGTCAATGGAAAATTGCTATGGAAGAATCCATTGATAATTTTAACGAGTTAGAATACAAAAAGCTTAAAAGTCTGGTTTAGTTAGTAGTTCGGAGTCTGGAGTTGGTAGTTTTTTCTCTAGTCCACAGTCGATAGTCCATAGTCCACAGTAGCGCGAAGCGGCACAATAGAGATTATCATATTTGCGAAAACAAGAAATTAATCATCACTTCGCTCAACCCGAAGTCCTGAGCGAAGCCGAAGGAACTAGCAATAAGCGAAGCGGAACAATTTAACAATAGTCTATAGTTTTGCATCGCCTCGCGTATCCATTTAACAATGCAACAATGAGCCGAAGGCGGAACAATAAAGCAATTTAACAATTAGCCTTACTCAATCTATTTCACCTCGAACAAAAAATCCACTTCTATGCATTTATTATGAATAAAAGTGGATTCTAACAAATAATAAAATAT